>JBMFRD010000092.1:0-500 GCA_049968295.1 Minisyncoccia bacterium | reverse complement strand
TTGCTGAAAGATAAATTATTTATCTTTCAGCAAATCAGCGATATGAAATGCTTCCAAATACAAATCGCTGTCTTGCGAATATATTCCAGTATCAATTATTATTATTTTCATCATTATTATTTTAATGATTATAAATATTTAAAATTTTTGTTTAGCAGTTTCAATAAAAAAGCATTATTAAAGTGACCAATAGCCAGCCGATTATAAACGCTTTGCTTTTCATAATTTTGGAAACAAAGAACAATATTATGAAGTTAAAAATCTCAAAAAGATTTATATGGAGAAGATAATGAGTAGTTGATGTTGAGAAATTAAATGGAATTGTGAAATTAAAAGAAATAAGAAAAATTGAAATAAAAAAAGAAAATATTGCGCCAAAAACCAAATTCAAATAAATTCCAAGATATTCATCCATTCAAATCATCTCTTATTTCTTTTCATATTTACTCTTGATTTTCAACATTTCTTCCAGTATTTTCTCTTCTTTCTTTATATTTAGA
>JBMFRD010000091.1:0-500 GCA_049968295.1 Minisyncoccia bacterium | reverse complement strand
GGCGGTCCTTATAAAAATTTAGAAGATTTTTTAATTAGAATTCAAGATAAAGATTTAAATAAAAAATCAATCGAAGCGTTGGCTAAAAGCGGGGCATTGGATTCTTTGGGGATAGAACGAAATCAAATCATTTTAAACATTGAAGATGTTTTAAAATTTGCTTCAGCTAATAGAAAAAATAATTTAAATCAATCATCATCTCTTTTTGGTTCGTCTTTTCAATTAAATTCTTTAAAATTAAAATCTGTTCCAGAAGCAACTGCTGAAGAAAAATTAAAATGGGAGCGCGAGCTTTTAGGATTTTATTTATCTAGTCATCCTTTAGAAAATTATAATGAAAAAATAAAAAAATTAGGCTGCCGGCCAATTAAAGAAATTAAATTAATAAAAAATGAAAATCAAGTGGTTAGAGTTGCCGGGGTGATATCTAAAATGAAAAAAATTTTAACTAAATCCGGCCAGCCAATGATTTTTGTTACTTTAGAAGACCTATCTAATGA
>JBMFRD010000090.1:0-511 GCA_049968295.1 Minisyncoccia bacterium | reverse complement strand
TTATATGATGATAATAACTGTGTTTTAACAACAACTAACAGTTATATATACAATTCAAATTATGATTATAATTTGTATAATAATGATAACTGTTCATTAACACCTTTAATTAATTTTATACATAATTCGAATTATGATTATAATTTGTTTATTGATAATAGTTGTTCTTTAACAATACCAGAAAATTTAATAAATGATCCAAAATATGAATATACATTATATAATAACAATGTTTGCTCTTTAACAATACCAGAAAATTTAATACACAATTCAAATTATGATTATGAATTATTTAATAATGATAGTTGTAATTTAACAACATCAAACAATCTTATACATAACTTATATTATAATTCCGATTTATATATTAATAAATGTTTAACTATTGCAACTATTAATAATAATGATTCTTCAATATTATCGAGTAATTTTACATGTTTAGATATATATTATCCTTTAGTAGATATTAATGAGTGTAAAGATATAATTAATGAAAATATATGCTATATAC
>JBMFRD010000089.1:0-512 GCA_049968295.1 Minisyncoccia bacterium | reverse complement strand
ATTTTCTTTAATAAAAGCTATTCCTTCAATTCTTGAAGCATATCCTGGGAAGTTTCTTTCAATTTCTTCAATTCTTCTCAAATATTCCTCTTTAGAAAGCTTTTTTTAAAAAGAAGTTTTTTAGTTCTGAGAGTTTTTTAATTTTTTCTGGATTAAGGATAAAAACTATTTAATTTCTTTTATTTGTGTTAAAGACTGTGAAGGTAAAACTAAAGCTTATTTTGTTATCTATAAACCTGATAAAATTTTTGGATACCTCCGATATAATTTCATTATTGTCCTTTTAACAACTACTTTTTTACTTACTTTAGTGTTTTCAATTTTATATATTTACTTTTGGAAACAAATTGAGTATAGAGAAAAACTTAAAAAAATTTCAGAAACTGATACTTTGACAGGTATCGCTAATAGAAGGGCATTTATAGAGAAAATAAAATATTAGGCAAAAATTAGTCAGAGATTTGGTTACCCTTTAAGTGTAATACTTTTTGAGATAGACAATTTAAAAAAAG
>JBMFRD010000088.1:0-515 GCA_049968295.1 Minisyncoccia bacterium | reverse complement strand
CTCTGGTTGCAAAAGACGGAGGAGATGTTAGTAAGCTACTAAGGGCAGACGGTGGATGCCTTGGGTGGAAGAGGCGATGAAGGACGTACTAGGCTGCGATAAGCTTTGGGGAGCCGCCAAGAGGCTTTGATCCAGAGATTTCCGAATGGGGAAACCCGGCATATAGAGATATATGTCACTCCATATGGAGAGCGAACGCAGGGAAGTGAAACATCTCAGTACCTGCAGGAAGAGAAATCAAACGAGATTCTCCTAGTAGCGGTGAGCGAACGGGGAAGAGGCCAAACCGATGGCTTGCCATCGGGGTTGTAGGACCGCATTTAGCATTGAGAACGATTAGTAGAACACTCTGGAAAGTGTGGCCATAGCGGGTGATAGCCCCGTATACGAAAATCCGAATCAGCGAGCGGTATCCTGAGTAGGTCGGGACACGTGTAATCCTGATTGAATCTAGGGGGACCACCCTCTAAGCCTAAATACTACTTCCACACCGATAGCGAACCAGTACCGTGAGG
>JBMFRD010000087.1:0-518 GCA_049968295.1 Minisyncoccia bacterium | reverse complement strand
AGAGAAAATTGATAATTTCTGCTTGTTTTTCCCTCAATTTGACATCGAGATTTTTTAGATTTTCTAGAAGGTTAGTTAATTTATTTTCAGGATTTTTATCTTCTTTTTTTACAAATCTTTCCAAAATTGAAAATATTTTTTTGAACATAGTCTACCTCCTGTTATTTTTTTCACAGGAAAGTAGACCAAAAGTTTTGTAATAAAAAAGAACAGAGTCCAGGGAACAATTCTACAGAGGGAGTAAATTTTTTAGAAGTTTTTATTTCGAGGAAGCTACATATTCAAGATAAGCTTTTTCAGCAAGTTTATCTGCTTCTTTATTTTGTTCTCTAGGAATCCATTTGAATTCGATTTTTTTGAATGCTTTAGAAAATTCTTTAGCTTTTTGATAAAGAGGAATAAGATTCTGAGCTTTGACTTTATAGATTCCAAGCATTTGATTGATTACAAGCTGACTATCCCCTTTGATTTCTACCTCGGTAATTCCGATAGAAAGAGCTTTTTCCATAGATTTTATA
>JBMFRD010000086.1:0-518 GCA_049968295.1 Minisyncoccia bacterium | reverse complement strand
CAATGATGATGATTGATACTGCTGAGGGTCCTTCTTTTGCTCAAATTTTTGAAGTAGAAGATGCAAGTGATATTATTTGGGATGAAGCTTTAAAAAAGTTTAGACTTAAAACTGATGAAGAAAAAATAAATAGTAAAAAAGAATTGTTACAAAACCTAAGAAAACAAAAAGTAGCAAGCTTATTAGCACAAACTGATTATGTCATTACAAAAATTTCTGATTTGAAAACACAATTAGAGCTGGGAATAATTACTTCTGACACTTACAGTGCAGAGATTCAAAAATATCTACCTATTATTCAGAAAAGGCACAATATAAGAGATTGGAATGTAAATATTGAGACTCGCATACAAAATGCGAGTTCTTTAGAGGAATTGAAGCAAATAGAGAAAGAGATAAATGAATATCAAGGATAGAATTTTACAAATTTGGAATTCAAAGTTTAATCCTTTTGGCAATTTTGATGATCCTATTCCTCCTGATTGGGTTTTTGCAAAGTTTCGTTTTAGATTTTTAGC
>JBMFRD010000085.1:0-523 GCA_049968295.1 Minisyncoccia bacterium | reverse complement strand
GAATAATCTGTAGAAAAAATGATGTTAAATGGTTATTAAAAAAAGAAGAAAGGTTTCTAACTAAAATAGCTGAGCATTTAATAGGTGATACAAAAAACGATAAATTTATCGTACACTGGAACATAGATATGATTGTATTTGAACACAAATTTATTGGTATTAATTTTAAGTCCGCAATCAAAAAAATTAATGCCACATTAGTACTAAATTCAACTTTATTTATTCTAACTACTGAATTATATGGAAAGTCAAATTTGGGCGAAGGCGCTTTATATTTGGTTCCGCTTGATGTGAAACAAATGATTATCATCAATCCCAATCTATTTAATTTTGATTCTTTTCTTGAGAAATACGAAAATTTTCTTAAACGCCCCATTTATTCCATCTTCACCGAGCTTGGCTTTGACCCAAACAAGCCCATTCGTGAGCAGGAACCAAATCCATTGCCAGATAGAAAAGCCCTTGATGACATCATTTTTGATGCCCTTGAATTAACAGAAGAAGAACGAAAAGAGGTCTACTT
>JBMFRD010000084.1:0-542 GCA_049968295.1 Minisyncoccia bacterium | reverse complement strand
ACTAATTTCTCTAATAATTCCGTTTAATTTTTGCCATAATAGGTCATCTTTTTCAATTTTTTTCCGAGTGTTTTGGTATTCCTCTTTTTTTCTTTCAAATGTTTCATTTTCTTTTCTTTTAAATGTTTCATTTTGAAAAAAGTAAATTTGATCTAAGTTTTCTGACATAAAAGTCTTTTTATTTTATATTTTTCTTTTTTTTATATTTTTCTTTTGAAGCTGCGGGACCTGGACTCGAACCAGGATACCATGCTCCAGAGGCATGTGTCCTACCATTAGACGATCCCGCAATCATTATTTATTTTCAATGGATTTTATTATTTTTTTTCTTTTTCTATTTGCTTATCTTTTTAATAATCTTTCATATTTTCTAGTTTCACTTTTTGCGCAACAAAATATTTTGTAAATAAACGGCTAAGAAATAAAAAATATTTAGTAGATCTTACAAATCCTTTATTATGTTTTTAAATCAATTCTTCGCTAATAAATAATTCTAGAGGTAATGTCGGAACAGGAGAATTTTTCCATTGCCAACTCGTATC
>JBMFRD010000083.1:0-543 GCA_049968295.1 Minisyncoccia bacterium | reverse complement strand
CTTTTAATGTTAATGCTCTTAACATTAATAATTCATTTTCATCCATATGAAAACTAACTTTTAAATCTTTATTTAATTTAGTTCCACCAAATTTGTTAGTATTAGAATTTTCTAATGCTGGCATTGCAGTTATAAATGCTGCAATACTAAGCTCAGATGAATTGTCTTGATTTTGTAATTCTTCAAATAAGAAATTAAATCTTAGCATTCCCTTTCTAGAAAACAGTGTAATCATAAAATTTAATTTAATATGTTTGCTTTAATTATTCTTCTATAAACTACAATAATGATAAACTTAGTTTTAGCTGGAGCAGTATTTAAATCATTAAAAGCAGGTGAACATATAATTGCTACAGAATCTAAAGAATATAGTATTGGTGATTTAGAATTTGATGAAAAAACAAAAAAATTAGTTATTAGTTTTAAGAAAGATGCACCAATGAATTTAAAAACACTATCATTTGAAGCATCACAAATTATAGATAGCGTAAAACAATATCTTATTAAAAATAAAGATCTAGAAGTAAAAGTTACATTTGGTTC
>JBMFRD010000082.1:0-549 GCA_049968295.1 Minisyncoccia bacterium | reverse complement strand
CTATCAACTGCGTCAAAGGTGCCAATAGGAAAACTTCCAGCTTGACCTATTAACGGATAAATTAAAGCAAGAATTAGTGTTGGTAAAACCAATAGAGAAACGACTAAAAGAACAAAAAGAAATTTTTTAATGGTCATATATTAAAAATATTAAAATCGGGTTTGAAGTTTATTTAGGGGGCTTGTGAATTTCCCCTAAATACGCTTAAATCTTGAACTATTGTTAAAACCGACCTTTTTTAGATTGAAATCTAATTTTTCGGCTCTTTTTTGAGCTTCTCGTTCTTCAGCTTCCCGATGCAACTCAGCCAATTTTTGATTAATTGTTTGATTGTTGTCCATTAATTTAATAATACTATAAAAATTAAAAATTAAAAATTACTTTCGTCATTGCGAGGAGTGAGCGTAAGCGAAAGACGAAGCAATCTTACATTATTGTTAATAACACTCCAACATTCTTAAGAATGTTGGAGTGTTGTAAATTATAAAATTTTATTGCGCGGCGTTATAAATTGTCTGAATTTCAGCATCAGAGAGAGTGCCATGAACC
>JBMFRD010000081.1:0-566 GCA_049968295.1 Minisyncoccia bacterium | reverse complement strand
CTTATACTTCCAAAACACGTGGCTTAATTCCTATAAATCGTGCTGAAAAGATTCCATTCGGTTCCAATATATTCGGGAAGGTCGTGACCTGGGTCGACAAAAAATTGTCTACGGGACAAAACAAATTTTTTTTTAAATTAAAATTGTTAATTTAATTCCTTTCCTACACTCGCTTTTCATATATCAAATATAAGTGCTCAAAGAGCAAAGTTAATTATTGCAAAAAATTAAAAATAATAATAAAATAAATCATAAAAATTTAAAAGAGATCACTATGGGTATTATTTTTTTTTTTAAATAAAAATTTATAAAAAAATTTCGTAATTGTCAAGTAAAAATTGAAAGTTTGTGATTTCAAATTAAAAAATTTCCTATCAAAAGGGTTTGAAGGGTTACTGAGAAAATTGCCTCCCAAACCTTTTAATTTAAAAGTCTTAAATCATTCTTTAAGAAAAGATCTTTCAAAGAGAAAGAAATAGGACCTTTCAAAAAGGAATAAGGATTCATATCTCATTATGTAATAAACAAAGGAAAGGAGATATAATATTTTAAGAAAAAAGCTTGAT
>JBMFRD010000080.1:0-568 GCA_049968295.1 Minisyncoccia bacterium | reverse complement strand
CCTCTTTTCGCTTACGGGGCTTTCACCCTCTATGGCCAGACTTTCCAGACTGTTCTGCTAAGATTCTAAGTACCACATCGCGGCCCCACTACCCCGCATCATTGCTGATGCGGTTTAGGCTCTTCCGCTTTCGCTCGCCGCTACTTACGGAATCGATTTTTCTTTCTCTTCCTCCAGGTACTGAGATGTTTCACTTCCCTGGGTTCGCTCCCTCTCGGGCGTCCATGCATTACCATGGACAGGTTTCCCCATTCGGAAATCCCCGGATCAACGCTCTTTGGCAGCTCCCCGAGGCTTTTCGCAGCCTGACACGTCCTTCATCGCCATCCACCGCCAAGGCATCCCCCGTTTGCCCTTAGTAGCTTGACCTTATAACATTATCTCTTCTCTCTTAATACATATTCAATTGTCAATCACTATGGAGATGAGGAGGATCGAACTCCTGACCCCCGCCTTGCAAGGGCGGTGCTCTCCCAGCTGAGCTACATCCCCAAACCACATTACAGGTTCTAAAACCCTACAAAACTACGCAAAACTCTAAAACCTGCAACCTGGCGATTCGTGCCTA
>JBMFRD010000079.1:0-569 GCA_049968295.1 Minisyncoccia bacterium | reverse complement strand
AGTATCAGGAAAGTCGGGGTTTAGAAAAATAAAAAAATTTATTGAAAAAATTATAAAGAATGAAATAATATTTAATACGAATGCCGCGGTAGCTCAGTGGTAGAGCGAATGCCTGAAGAGCATTGCGTCGGGGGTTCGATTCCCTCCCGCGGCACAAAAATTAATTTAAAAAAATATTTTTTCGAAAAATTAAAATTTTAAAATATCATAAATTTAAAAATTATAAGCATTAATTTTTGAATTTTTTAAAAAACTTGTTATAATAAAAATATTCCGGGATAGTTCAGTGGTAGAACGCCTCCCTGTTAAGGAGGATGTCCGAGGTTCGAATCCTCGTCCCGGAGCCAAACTTGAAAATACAAACTTAAAATTTTAAGATAAACTTTTTTATTATTTATGCCTAGCAGCTTTTGGCAGCTAAGTAATTTTTCAGGTTAAGTTTTGTTTCTTAGATTTGTAAATTGAATTTATAATATATTATTTTACAGATTTTTATTTTAATAAAATATAAATTTGTAAAATAAGTTTGTAAGTTTAATTTTTAAATTTTGCTCCATCTATTGAACAAA
>JBMFRD010000078.1:0-592 GCA_049968295.1 Minisyncoccia bacterium | reverse complement strand
CTCTACACAAATGCTAGGGATTCATGATAATAATACAACATGTGTTTAATAAATAAATGTAATAAAAAAATACAAAAATCAACATTAAAAGAGTAAATGTTTTGACTTAACAAATGCGTCCACCAAAAATAGGCATAATTGAATAAAAATCAGAGGTTCCTCCAGTATACCTATAGGTTCCAAAGATTTCCGTTATTGACTTCTGCATTTATAAAAGCGACGTGTATCACACTGTCGGCCTAAGCCGACTGTAAACTTCTAACTTGTTATTATTAATTTTTGGGTTTTTATTTTTTTCTTTTTTGTTCAACTTTTGTCTTTTTAGTTTTTTAGTGTTTTTGAAATTTATTATTTTAAAAAAATTTGAAAAAACATTTTTTATAAATTAAAATTTGTTTATTGTGTCATACTTGCATAAAACTTTTATAGAGCAGTAAATATATTTAAAAAATACTAAAATCTACTTGAAATATTACAAATTATCTTGTTTAAAAAATAAACATATTTCAAGAAAAAGAATTATTAAATTTAAATTCAACATATTTTTAAAAAATATTTGTTTTCAATTAAAAAAATGTTAAAAAATTAAAAG
>JBMFRD010000077.1:0-603 GCA_049968295.1 Minisyncoccia bacterium | reverse complement strand
ACTAGTAGGTTATTGGTCTTTTGATGAAGGATCAGGCACAACTGCTTATGATATGTCAGGCAATGGAAACAATGGAATTCTTGTCAATGGTCCAACTTGGACAACCGGCAAAGTTGGTGGAGCCTTAAGTTTTGATGGAGTGGATGATTATGTGAGCACCGTTAACAATATGGATTTTGTAAATAAGGATTTTACTATGTTAGCATGGATTAAAACAAATGCTCAAAAGCCATTAGGAGACTATGCCATATTTAACCATGGATTTAGAGGTACGACTTGTAGTGGTCTGCATTTTAATATTAGAAATGATAAACCATATTTTGGCCTTTATAGTTGTGATTTTGGGGGATCTACTTATATAACAGCTGGTCTATGGTATCACTTTGCATTTATAAATAATAATTCTCCTTTCGTAACTGATAAAGTATTTATAAATGGGATATTAGATTCACAATCAACTCGAAATCCATATATAGGTCCATCTACCCAACTTAGGATTGGGGGAGGATGGTATCCACCTATTAACGGTCTCATCGACGAAGTTCGCATCTATAATCGCGCCCTCTCTGATGCTGAAATTCAGGCGATATATAATGCTACAAA
>JBMFRD010000076.1:0-605 GCA_049968295.1 Minisyncoccia bacterium | reverse complement strand
TCTGTCGAAGGCCAAGGCGACCGAAGTCGTCGACGCCGTTTTTGCCGCCATCGAATCGGCTCTGAAAAAGAAGCAGGAAGTCCGTCTGGTGGGCTTCGGCACCTTCGCCACGGCGGAGCGCAAGGCCGGAATCGGGCGCAACCCGCGTACCGGCGAGGAAATCAAGATCCCCGCCTCGACCTCGGTGCGCTTCAAGCCTGGCAAGACCCTCAAGGACAGCGTGAACTAGGCATCGTCTTTCACCGGTGGCAGCCGTAGCGGCCGCCGGCCTATCCTTCGTGTCATCGTGCACCCATTCTGCGGTGGGTCGCCGATTCGGGCGGTTAGCTCAGCGGTAGAGCGTCTCGTTTACACCGAGAGGGTCGGCGGTTCGATCCCGTCACCGCCCATACGTCCGCCGTCGACCCGATCAAAATCGGCACGGCCGCAGGCCGCCCGTCGGGTCAGCGGACCAATCATCCCCTGGTTTCAAGCGGACTGCGCAGCGAAACTCGACTCCGTGCCCCGGCTCGTCGCCCTCGCATCGCGACCGGCGCACCCGGCATCGGGTATCCCGTCCACCCCCCCGCCTGCCGATCAGAAGCCGCCACGCTTGACGCTGCCAC
>JBMFRD010000075.1:0-679 GCA_049968295.1 Minisyncoccia bacterium | reverse complement strand
TGAGCCATTACCTCACCAACTAGCTGATAGGACCTAAGCCGATCGCAGAGCGTCTTGCGACTTTAGTCCGATACTCTTTCGAGACCGGACACCATTTGAAATTACCCCATCTTTCGATGGGCTATGTCAAACTCTGCGGTACGTACTAAGGTATTACTAACCCGTTTGCCACTATCCTTCGCTCCGCACTACGTGTGAACTTTGGAATAGTAAGTTATTTAAATAAAGATTGCTTACAGTTCCGTAGTTCCACACACAGTGTGGAGCGAAGGACCGTTCGACTTGTATGCCTTATCCACGCCGCCAGCGTTCATCCTGGACCAGGATCAAATCCTCAATAAAAATTTACTTAAATTTCAAAAAGAAATTTAAGTAAATTAAGGCGCTTGGAATAACAAGAAAAAATTAAGCATTTTAAATTGTAAAGGTTCTTTCTTTTCTAGTTTTTTTCTATTTCGTTTCTTTATTTAGTTTTTCTATTTTTAAAATGATATATAATTATAGCATTTCTTAAAAAATTTTCAAGTATCTTCTATATTTTTATTAAAAGTAGGCAGCGCGGGCGACCGGATTTGAACCGGCGACCTCCGCAGTGACAGTGCGGCGTTCTAACCGGGCTGAACTACACCCGCATTTTTGTATTTTTAATTCTCTTTTTAATTCTCTTTGTGGCTCCGGG
>JBMFRD010000074.1:0-682 GCA_049968295.1 Minisyncoccia bacterium | reverse complement strand
AACTTTCTATAAACAAAACTCAATTTTATTCAACTGATACTTGGTATCTTACTTTAACTGGCGCTCCAGCAAATCAATCAGTTTATATTTGCGCTATTGATAATCGCGGAGTTCAATCTTGCACTCCAACAGGTAACTTAGGTCTTCCAGCTTCTACTGATTCAACTGGATCTTGGCGCGCTTCTGGAAATTGGAATGGCGATGAATCAGTATTGGGCACCTGGACTGAATGGGTATTTGTTGGCGGAACATTATCTGGCGGCCAAGTTAATGGAGGAGTAAGATCAAATAATATTACTTTTACAATTTCAAGACCGCCTCAAACCTGCCAAGGCAGTCCAACATTGGTTATTACTCCAGCCAATGCTTCGATAAATAAAAATCAAAATCAACAGTTTAGAGCTTTATATGATCCAGATGGACCAGCTTGTCCGCAAGCAGAACAAGATAAAACTCAATCTGTTAATTGGCAATCTTCAAATTCTAATATTGCTTCATTAGTTAGCCCCGGATCTTTTCGTGGCAACAGTCAAGGTACAGCAAACATTACTGCTATATTTCAAGGTTTAACTGCTTATGCCACATTGCGGGTGATTGATAATACTCCAACTTACAATCCTCAACTTTCTATAAACAAAACTCAATTTTATTCAACTGATACTTGGTATCTTACTTTAACTGG
>JBMFRD010000073.1:0-683 GCA_049968295.1 Minisyncoccia bacterium | reverse complement strand
TCAGATGAGGTTATAGAGGTACCTCGAGTACACCTATTTGGTCAAAATTTCGGGTTTAATGCCAAAATACTCACAAATATCCACGCAAGTTCACGAAATTTTGTAATTAAGATGCAAATGATATGATTAAATTATTTATCAAAAATTATAGTTATCGGATGAAGTTCAGAGGTACCTCCAGTACACCTATTTGGTCGAAATTTCGGGTTTTATGCCAATTTCCTACAAAAACCATTCACAAGTAGATGAAATTTTACAATTATAATTAAGTTTAACATCAACTTAAGTTTTGTACCAAAAACGGTCCACATAACGTTCAGAATTACCACCAGTGTACCTATATGGTCAAAACTACTTGATTTAAGCCAAATTTATTATTTTCAAATATATTCACAAATCGATGGAATTTGGGGTTAAAAATTAAATTTTTTTTATTAGGTCATGTACCAAAAATGGTTCACTTTGGATGAAGTTCAGTGGCACCTCTAGTAAGCCTAGTGGTCGAAATTAAGGGTTTTATGTCAATTTACCCACGAATATATTCACAACACGATTATATTTGGAAATTATAGTCAAACTCATATTAAAATGAATGAACCAGGGCTCACTACTTCATTAATAACGACGTGTATCACAATGTTGGACTAAGCCAACTGTAATTTCCTTGCTGGTTTATAAATATT
>JBMFRD010000072.1:0-725 GCA_049968295.1 Minisyncoccia bacterium | reverse complement strand
ATTATGTTTTGGGATTTTATAGATTTTTAATGGATAAAAATAAAAATAAATTTCCTTACTTTAAAATTTCAAGATAAATATGATAATAGCATCTTACGATTTTGAAAACAATAAAAAAAGGAATAAATTTTCCAAATTTTTAAAAAAATACGGCAGAAAAATTCAATATTCTGTATATGAAATCAAAAATAGCCCTAGGGTCTTGCAAAATATTTTATCTGAGATAGAATTAAAATATAAGAAAGATTTTTCTGGAAGCGACAGCGTATTAATTTTTCAGATTTGCGAGGGATGCGAGAAAAAGATAAAAAGATACGGATATGCCGAAAATGAAGAAAAAGATGTTGTATTTTTCCAGTAGATCAGTAAATACAGCAACTTGATAAATTAATATTAGATTATTAATAAAATCAAAGGCGGAAATTGCTGTGTATAGATTAGGCAATATGCAAAACCAAGGTGTTTATGAAATAAAAAAATGGAAATGGCTTGATTTTTCAAGCAAAGTCTTAGCCACAAAAAAAGTGCTAATAGCATCTTTAGCTTGTATTCAAGCCATTTCCACTGTCTAATCCATATATTCAATTTCTACTTTTGTAGATTCTAACTCTTTCGCTTTTTGTGTTGGGTGTCTAATCCATATATTCAATTTCTACTTTTGTAGATGTCATCAGCTTTCAATGTTATTTCACGAAGTCTAATCCATATATTCAATTTCTACTTTT
>JBMFRD010000071.1:0-817 GCA_049968295.1 Minisyncoccia bacterium | reverse complement strand
TGAAAAATAATGATAAAGTATACGATGATATCGGCACAATTGCTAACGGAAATTTTGTTTTTGAAGGTTATGAGCGACAATTTTTTGCTAATATATTATTTTTGCTTTTGCCCGAATTATAAATTCTAATAAAATTTAATTTAATATATTTAATAATTAAAGTTTGGAATTTGGAAATAAATTTTTTTATTGAAAAATATTAATATTTAACAGAACCATATTTTGATTTTATATTTAGAATTTTAAGCAACAGTTTGTGTTTTGGGTTTTTATTTTTTATAATAAAAGTAATGATTTTTAATCCTTTGAATTTAATTAAACAAAGCATTAATCCTGTTTATTTAGGAGTAGATATTGGCACTACTTCTATTAAAATAGTTGAAGTTGAACAAGGCAAAAATATGCCTCGTCTTTCTAATTATGCTATTTTAGAAAGTAAAGGTTCTTTATTAAGATCAAACGCTGTTTTTCAATCTTCAAATTTAAAAATTTTTGAAAGAGAAATAATTGAGCTTTTAAAAGAAGTAACTAAAAAAATGAATAGTCAAGCTAATCAAGCTATTGCTTCTATTCCGGTTTTTTCAGCTTTTATCACAATTTTAAAACTCCCGAAAATGAGCGATGAAGAATTAAAAAAAACATTAATTTTTCAAGCCAAGCAATATGTTCCTTTGCCGGTTTCAGAAGTAGCTTTTGATTGGCAAAGAATAGGGGAATATGAAAATGAAAAAGGTTTTAAGTTTGAAGCAATACTTTTAATTGCTGTTCCGCAGGATTTAATTAAAAAATATCAAAGAATTTTTAAAGAAGCTGGTCT
>JBMFRD010000070.1:0-934 GCA_049968295.1 Minisyncoccia bacterium | reverse complement strand
ACGGCAGCGTATGGAATATTTTTGTTAATAATGAATTGCTTAAAACCACAGCCGGTATACCATATGCCATAAACGAAAGGACATTTACTGTATTTTCTCAGTATATTAATGCGGTTAATGGAATAGTTCCGCAGAATGAATATTTAATTTTAGGCAACCTTCCAGCAGGAAGTAATGATAGTTTACATTTTGGTTTTGCGCAGAAAAAAGATCTTATAGCAAAAGTTATTATTCCTTAAATATAAGATTGCTTCGCCCGACGCTTCGGGCTTGTAATGACGTTCCTTTTTGTCATCGCGAGCCTTAACGAAGTTAAGGCGTGGCGATCTTACATTGATGTCTTAAAATTAAAAGCGAAAAACGCAAAAGAAGAATTAAAAATTTAAATATGGATTTTAGATTCTATTTTCTATTTCTAGATTCTTTTTTATTATTTTGCGTTTTGCATTTTTCTTTTTGCACTTTTAATTTTTTTGTTATTGCTACCCCAAAACCACAATTGAGTTAGATTTTAAGGGGGGCTTCCGCGATTAAGTAGTCTTACTTTGGTGTCTGTTGTTGTTTTAAATTTTTTATATTATAATTAAAATATGTTAAAAGCAATTAAATTATTTCAAAACAAAAAAGGATTTACTTTAGTTGAGCTTTTAATTTTTATTGCTATTTTTTCAATAGTAGTTTCTATTTTTTTTGTGGTTTTAGTTTCAATTTCTAATGTACAAGTTAGGGGATTAGCTTCTAATGAAGTTAACCAACAATCGCAATTTCTTTTATCCACTATTCAACGTTATGTTGAATCCGCAAGTTTAATTGAATTGCCAACTGGAGTAAGCACTACAACTTTAAAATTAAGAATGCCAAATAATTCCGAGGATAAACTTATATTTATCTTTCTGGAAATACGGTTTATTTAAAACAAACTGATTCTGGGTCG
>JBMFRD010000069.1:0-1157 GCA_049968295.1 Minisyncoccia bacterium | reverse complement strand
AAAACTGAATCGCGAATTTTTTCAGTTAATTGGGCAATAAACTGGTGAGCAATAGTTAAACTTAAGCGATATTTTCTAGCTTCGGATAAAATGGTGGCAATTGAATCAGTGGTAAAGTTTTGAAACTCGTCAATATATAAATTAAAATCTTTTCTTTGTTCTTGAGGAGTATCAACCCGGGATAAAGCTGCCATTAAAATTTTTCCTACAAAAATCATTCCTAAAAGTCCAGCATTGATATCTCCAATTTTACCTTTAGATAAATTAACTAATAAAATTTTTCCTTCATCCATTATTTGTCTAAAATTAAAAGCGGATTTAGCTTGACCAATAATTGGCCGCATATAATCATTAGCAATAAAATTATTAAATTTAGAAGTAATATAAGGAGTCATATTTGCTAATGATGCTTCACCTCCAACTTTAATTGCTTCTTTTTCCCAAAAATCAATTACAACTGGGTTATTAATTCTTAATAGTTTTCTTTCCCGATATTCATCATCAGTAAAAATTCTTGGGACTTCAATTAAGGTTGCTGGTTCATTTTGTAGGTCTTCCATTAAAAGTAGTAAAGCATTGCGCATATATTGTTCAAACATTGGACCCATTGTTTCCTGAGAAAAGAGTTTATTAAAAATACTTTGCATTTCATTCACAATAAATGTTTTTTCTTCAGGTTTTGAAAAATTATATTCCAACATATTTAATCCTAAAGGTCTTTCTAAATCTCCGGGATCAAAATAAATCACATCATCAATTCTTTCTTTAGGTACAAAACTTAAAGCATTTTCAACTAAATCGCCGTGTGGATCAATCACTGCAATGCCTTTGCCAGCTTTAATATCTTCAATAAACATATTGGCTAAAAGAGTGGATTTTCCAGTTCCAGTTTGACCAATAATATAAATGTGGCGCATTCGGTCTTCATTAGTGATATAAACTGGTTTGGTTTCGCCGCGGAAAAGACTTTGTCCAATTAATATTCCTTTATCTGGTAAATTAGGCGGCGGCGGAGCCTGCTTTGATTTTAACCATTTAATTTTTGGAGTTTCGGTCGAAGAAACGGGTAAATGAAAAAAACTTGCAATTTCTTCGCTGGATAAAATCATTTTTTGGCTGTCATTAAAATTTCTAAAAGTAAAATCATAAATAAGTTG
>JBMFRD010000068.1:0-1850 GCA_049968295.1 Minisyncoccia bacterium | reverse complement strand
ACAGAAGCTAAGGCGCCTAAAGATTGAGCTGTGAACCGACGGACAATATGGTCATCATCAGCCATACCTTTTTCATAAAGTTGAAAAATAGTAAAATCAGCAATTAATCTATCGCGTAACTCTATAATACGCTGACTTTCGTTTATTCCATTTTGTTCTTGGGATGGCGGAGATGTCTTTTCAAATTTTGGTTTTTCATATCTATTCATATTTATTATTTTATCATAAAGTTTACATCTAATCAATTAATCAATTTAATGTATAACCGCACCCAATTTTGGACTCTAAAGGTGTTTTTAATTTCTAAGACCTTGGATTTAATTACAACATAAATTAAGCTTGAGAAAACTTATTTTTAAAAGCACAATGCACTCTTTCGGTATTGTAAATAAAATAATCAATAAGTTTATGATTGAATTGATCTGGATTTAAAAGAAGAACAAAAAAAGAGTTGTGGTTAATAAATTCTTCTTGAATGGTTCGATTAAATCTTTTAATATGAGCATTGATTTTAGGATATTGTTTTCTTAATCTTTTAATTTCATTAATTATTTCTATAGACCAAAGACGTTTTCTTTTGATTCGAGGAGCTTTTGATTTTTCATTCAGAAATTCAAGTTTTTTATTACCCTTTATCCATTGCTGTTTCCAAAGAAAAAGAGTCGACCTTTTAACTGGAAAAGCCTAATCTTGCCTCAAGGCCATGCTTTTCCCAAAATATTAATATCTTGGCCTTATATTTGGCTTTTTCGGTAAAGACTCCCCATTTTATGGCATTATTATAGGCGCTTACAACGCTTTTAAACTTATATGTTATTCTTATTATTTTTATAATTTATGGATCGTGTCAAAAATCCAGCATATGTTTGAACTTATACATAAAAAGGTTAAAAATAAAAGATTGAATTTCAACCAAATAAATGTTATTTTTAAATAAAAAATTTAAATAAAAAAACTATGAATAATTTTAAAAATATAGAACATATAAGAAATTTTGTAATTATTGCGCATATTGATGCTGGGAAATCGACGTTGGCTGATAGATTGTTAGAATTAACTAAAACAATTGAAAGCAGAAAAATGAAGCCGCAATATTTAGACCAATTAGAACTTGAAAGAGAAAGAGGAATTACAATTAAAATGGCTCCAGTTAAAATGAAATATTCGTTAAATAATAAAGATTATATTTTAAATTTAATTGACACCCCGGGACATTCTGATTTTTCTTATGAAGTTTCGCGGGCTTTAGCTGCAGTTGAAGGAGCCATACTTTTGATTGATGCTACTAAAGGAATTCAAGCTCAAACTTTGGCTAATTTTTATGCGGCTTCTAAAGCCAATTTAAAAATTATTGGCGCAATTAATAAAATTGATTTATTTAACCACAATGATCCGAGATTAAAAGAAATTATTAATCAAACCGCAAATTTAATAAATGCTAAACCTGAAGAAATTCATTTAATTTCTGCAAAAACCGGTCAAGGTATAGATTTATTATTAAATGATGTTGTTAATAAATTACCAGCGCCAAAAGATTATACTCAAAACAACGAATCTAAAGCTTTAATTTTTGATTCAATTTATGATGAAAATAAAGGCGTTATTACTTATGTTAGAGTTTTTAACGGCAGCTTTAAAAATGGCGAGGTTGTTAAATTATTTGTCCCAAATAAAGAATTTAAAATAAAAGATTTAGGATATTTTTCTCCGGAATTAAAATCAAGTTTGGAACTTAAAAGCGGTGAAATTGGGTATATTGCTACTGGCATTAAAGAACCAGCATTAATTTATGTGGGCGATACAATTTTAAAAAATAATAATCAACCGCTGCAAGGTTATAAACCGCCAGC
>JBMFRD010000067.1:992-1881 GCA_049968295.1 Minisyncoccia bacterium | reverse complement strand
TTGTTTGCCATTGCGAACCCTGCCACAAGGCGGGGCGAAGCAATCTTACATCGACATTGGCCCGCCTTGTCATTACGAGCCGTAGGCGAAGCAATCTTACATTAGTGTTTTTAAGTTTATAAACTATCATTTATTATTTTTATAAACCATTTTTATTAAAAATATTTATTAAAAATATTTTTAAAAATTAAATAATTTTATATAATGCTTTTATGCCCGAATTACCAGAAGCAGAAATAACCAAACAAAAACTTCAAATTTTAATTAATAAAAAAGTTAAAAATTTTTGGACCAACTTAAAAAGCAATTTAAAAATCACACCGTATTTAAAAGTTAAAAAAGATATTTTTCAAAGAAAAATAAAAACCATCCAAAGATGGGGCAAGGCAATTTTATTTTATTTAATCAAAAACAATGACGAAAAAATATTAGCTTTTCATTTAAGAATGAGCGGCAATTTAATTATTAAAAACCAAAAAGAAAAGCCCTCAAAATATGTTCATTTTATAATTCAATTTCAAGATGGCAAAGAATTATGGTTTGAAGATCAAAGAAAATTTGGAATAGTTTGGTATGGCAACAAAAGTGAAATTTTATCTGATTCTTATTTTAAAAAATTAGGCGTAGATTTTTTAAATTTAAAATTTAAAGATTTTTATAAAATAATTTCTTCTAAAAAAGGAGTTATTAAAGCGGTTTTGCTCAGTCAAAAAAATTTTTCAGGAATTGGAAATATTTTAGCAGACGAAGCTTTATATTTAGCAAAAATTCATCCGCAGACAAAAGCTAATAAATTATCTTTAAAACAAATTAAACAATTATGGCAAGCTTTAAATAAAGTTATTTTCAAAAGCATTAAAGCCGGCGGAACAAGTATGCGCAATTGGCG
>JBMFRD010000067.1:0-982 GCA_049968295.1 Minisyncoccia bacterium | reverse complement strand
AAACAATTATGGCAAGCTTTAAATAAAGTTATTTTCAAAAGCATTAAAGCCGGCGGAACAAGTATGCGCAATTGGCGTAATCCTGAAAATCAAAAAGGAAATTTTCAAAATAAAACATATGTTTATGGACGTATTGGGAAAAATTGTTTAAGATGCCAAGCTAAAATAATAAAAATAAAAACCGCTGGTCGAGGAACTCATCTTTGCCCAAAATGTCAAAAAATTTAATTAATGTCGGGCTGCCGGGAATTGAACCCGGACTGCACCCACCCCAAGGGTGTGGACTGCCGTTATCCTACAGCCCGGCAAAAACTATTTTGTTTTTTGGAGAGATTTTAAGCATTTAGTACAAATTTTTACTCTTTGATTAATTAAATTTTTATCAATTTTTTTATTTTTTAAAATAGATGGAAAATTTTCTAAAGTTAATTTAACGCTAACTAAATTAGGTTTTTTTGCTGACCAATTTACTGGATTATATTTACCGCGAAGTTTTTTTCGGCTACCAACCATTCTTAATCCTTTTTCACAAATAGCGCAACGATTCATAATAAAAACATATTATTAAAAAAATAAAAAAAAGTCAAAGATTATAAATAAAAACGAAAAGCTAAAAGCGCAAAATGTAAAAGAATAATTTTGAATTAAGAATTACGAATTAAGAATTAGGAATTTTGAATTTAATTAACGCTAAGGTAAGATTGCCACGCTCGCCTGCGGCTCGCTCGCAATGACGGGTGGGGGGTGTAAGATTGCTTCGCCAGAGTGTCAACCCAAAATCCAACTTAGTTGTGGTTTTGGGCTCGCAATGACATTCTCGCTCGTCATCGCGAGCGAACGAGCGGAGCGAGTGAGCGTGGCGATCTTACATTGATGTCTTAAAATTAAAAACGAAAAACGTAAAAGGAAAAAATGAATTTTGAATTTTTCCGCCGAAGGCGGATCCGCCCTTGGCGGAGAATTTTGAATAAATTTTAAATTT
>JBMFRD010000066.1:0-1979 GCA_049968295.1 Minisyncoccia bacterium | reverse complement strand
TTTAATGTTTAAAACATTTTAAAATTCAATCATTCATTTGAAATTCAAAATTAGAAATTAAAAATTGTCTTTTTTTTGATTTGCATTTTGCATTTTTATTGTTTTGACTTGTAATTTTGAATTTTTCCTTTTGAATTTTTATTTTTGTGCCCCCACTCTGAATTGAACAGAGATTTACTCCTTAGGACGGAGTTGTTCTATCCATTGAACTATGGGGGCGGCTTGAATTTAATTATATATTTTAATATACTTTATTGTAGAAGTTTTTCAAGTTTATTTTTATGGGCCTATAGTTCAACGGCAGAACACCGCTATGGCATGGCGGAGGTAAGGGTTCAATTCCCTTTAGGTCCACATTAATAACCGGGCCAGTAGTTCAGTGGTAGAACGCCGCTTTTGCAAAGCGGAGGTCAGGGGTTCAATTCCCCTCTGGTCCACAAATTTTTATTATATTTTTCTACTTATTTATAATTTATTTTAGATTTTTTAAAATAAAATGTTATAATTTAATTGAGATATGAAATTGATTGAGTTTTTTAAAAAAAATAATAAAACTAAAAACCATAAACTTAAAAGAACTTATGATGTTAAATTTGCTCCGCATAAAAGTTTAATAGTTTTTCGCAAAAAAGAATGGAAATTAGAATTAACCAGTAATGATTTAAAAAACTTTTTTTATAGTTTAAAAGGAAAATTAATTTCTGTTTTTGCTTTTTTAATTTTAATTATTTTAATTTTTGGCCGTTTATTTTTTGGCCGGGCTGAAACTTTGGAATTTTATCCTAATTCTTGTTTGGGTGGGTGGCAAAATCCGCAAAATGCGGCTGGAAAACCTGATTTAACAAGCGATGCTAAACCCGAAGATTTTAATGAAAATAATTCAGCGGTTTTAAAAAATTTAATCTCGCAAATTTATTGCGGAAACTTTTCAGGAGATATGCCCAAAGATTCAATTCCTAAAAAAGCTATTTTAAAATTTTCATGGTTGGTTTTAGAAAACAATGATTTATTAAAAGATAATTTAAATAATTTTCAAAATAATTTTAATCAAAATAGTTCAATAGAAACTTCGTCTTTAATTCAAGTTATTGATTTAAATCAAAATCAAACTTCAACTGAAAATAACTCTTCTACTTTATTGCAAGAAACCACCACAGCTTCAAGTTCAGAAACAACTCAAAGCAATGTTTCTTCGTCAACCTCTTCACCGACCGAAAGCCAAACTTTTTCTCAGCCCGAAATTCAGTCTGACTCAAAAAATCAATCGTCTCAACCGGCTGAACCTCCTCAAACTGAATCTGCGCCGCAAACCGCACCAACGCCGCCATCGTCATCAACTCCAGAAAGCCCGCAATCTTATTTATTAAATAAATTATTTCAAAAAGCTTTTGCCGAAGATTTAATTAATTCAAATTCTTCTACTGAAATAATAATTTTAAACAAAAATCAAACCAAAAACGAAAATCAAACTACAACCGAAAATCAAACTACAACTATTAATTCCAGTATTAATTCCAACCAAACAAATCCCGAGGCCTCTACTAGTTTAGAATCCAGTTCTACTAATTTAGAAACAAACTCAACCAATTCAGAAACCAAAAATACTTCAACTGTTTCTAATGCTTCTGATGATTTTTTTGAGGTCTTATATACTTTTGATGGTTCAAATTGGCAAAGTTTGGGCAAAGTTAATTTTTCAAATTGGAAAAATTTAAAATTTGAAATTCCTAATTTTCAATTTAATAATATTTCTAATTTTCAAGTTAAAATTCAAAGCATTTCGCCCAGCGAATTTAATCCAGTGGTTTATTTAGATGGAATAATTTTAGAAATTGAATACGAAAAAAAAGAACAAATTAAAAATAATTTAGAAAATAATTTAACTCAAAATTCAACATCTAGTCAAAACTCCACATCTGGAGAACAAAATGTTAATTCAGATTCTAATTTAAGCTTTTCTTTGACTTCAACTTCAACTC
>JBMFRD010000065.1:0-2019 GCA_049968295.1 Minisyncoccia bacterium | reverse complement strand
TGTCGCACAATAATGTTTCGCGCTAAACATTTTCCTCAAATGTGGGGGGTTTTGGCAAAAATGTTTCGCGCTAAACATTTTTATAGTAACTTTTCAGATGTTTCGCGCTAAACATTTTCCTCAGATGTGGGGGGTTTTGGCAAAAATGTTTCGCGCTAAACATTTTTTAGGATAATTCGGCAATAATTCGGCAATAAAATTGGGTTCGGCAATGAGTTCGGCAATGAGATTTGGCAATAGGTTCGGCAATAGATTTTTATAATTATAGATGTTTATAAGCTGTGGATAAAAATTTAAAAACTAAATTTTTATTAGAATTAGAAAATTATACACATTATAAAATCATTTACATAATTTGTCAATGTTAAATAAACAATAAATTTGGCTAAATTATTTTACTAAATTAAAAAATGTTTTAATTATATTGTCAATATTAATTTAAATTTTTTGATTTTATTTTAAAAAATATTAAAATACAATTATAAATTTATAAATTGCGCAAATTATTATGAGTAAAATTATAAACAAAAAACAAAAAATTAATCAGCTTTTAAATCGCAATGTTGAAGTGGTGATTGATAAAAAGCACTTATTAAAAAAATTATTAACTTCTCAAAAATTAAGAATTAAACACGGCATTGATCCAACCGGGAAAAACATTCATATTGGTCGGGCAGTAGTTTTGTGGAAACTGCGCGAATTTCAGGAATTAGGACATAAAATTATTTTAATCATTGGAGACTTTACAGCTCAAATTGGCGATCCTTCGGATAAATTATCAAAACGTCCGTTTTTAACTGAAAATGAAATTAAGCAAAATATGAAAAATTATTTGCCGCAAATTGGAAAAATTTTAGATTTAAAAAAATGTGAAATACATTATAATAGTCAGTGGTTAAATAAATTAACTTTTAAACAAGTTACAAAAATTGCTGATGTTTTTACAATTCAACAAATGTTAGAGCGCCGAAATTTTTCAGAGCGAATTAAAAATCATCAAGAAATAAGTTTGCGTGAATTGCTTTATCCAATAATGCAAGGTTATGATTCAGTGGCAATAAAAGCTGATGTGGAATTAGGCGGTTCGGATCAATTATTTAATTTGCACGCTGGCAGAAAAATTCAGGAATTTTTTGGACAACCGCCTCAAGATATTATAACCACTAAAATGCTTTCTGGTTTAGACGGCAGAAAAATGTCAACCAGCTGGGGCAATGTTATTAATATTTGCGATTTGCCGGATGAACAATATGGAAAAGTTATGTCAATGCACGATGAAATGATTCCGGAATATTTAGAATTAGCCACTGATTTAAAAGAAGAAAAAATTAAAGAACTAATTTCATTATTTAATAATCAAAAAATTAATCCTAAAGAAATTAAAAAAATAATTGCTTTTAATATTGTTAGTCGTTATTGGGGGAAAGAAGCGGCTTTAAAAGCTGAAGAAAAATTTGAAAAATTATTTTCTAAAAAAGAAATTCCAGAAAATTTGCCAATTTTAAAAATTAAAAATAAAAAAATTTCAGTTTTAGATTTGGTGTTATTAACTAAAATTTTAAAAAGCAAAAGCGAAGCTTGGCGTTTAATTTTGCAAGGCGGGTTTCAAATTAATAATCAGCCAATTAAAAACCCAAAAGAAATGATTAATTTAAAAAATAATGATATAATTAAAATTGGCAAGCATAATTTTTTTAAAATTAATTAAATTATATTGCTTGCAAATTTAAATATGATAAAATAAAAATATGAAATTTAAATTAGGACTATTAGTTTTTATTTTAATTTTTGTTAATATTTTTTTGTTTAAATATTTGGTTTTAGCTCAAAATTTTCCATCTGGATGTAAAGATATTGATGAAAATGGTAAAATAAACGAGGTTGATTGCGGCGCTCCTGAAAATGAAAAATGTTCAATATGTTTTGGAGGGGCTGATAACGAATCTGGATGTAAAGATATTGATGAAAATGGTAGAATAAACGAGGTTGATTGCGGCGCTCCTGAAAATGAAAAATGTT
>JBMFRD010000064.1:0-2108 GCA_049968295.1 Minisyncoccia bacterium | reverse complement strand
ATTTAATAAATTCTTTATTTAAAAATTTATCCGAAAAAAAAGTAAATGAATTAATATCCAAAAAAATTAAGGAACTAAAAAAACAAGAGAAAGAAATCAAGTGCATTATTTTACGTCATGGAATAAAAGATGAAAAAGAAGCTTACGAAATAGAAAGCGCAATTATTGATTTTTTGCTTTTTTTAAAATATGACTTAGCTAATAAAGTTAAGGGCCATCATTCAGACGAAAACGGACTCAAAGATTTAGAAGAATTAAAAATACAATACGAAGCTAAAGAAGCAAAATTCGAAGAACCATGCATCTTAATAAACATTAATCAAAAATATAATTATGAAATAAAAGATAATAAAAACGCATTATACGAAGCAACAAGAAAAGATTGGATAATTAATCCTAAAAAATCCAAAAAAATAAAAATTGCTTGTGCTGTTTATAAAGGAATTATTCGAGAAATATTTATAATAAAAAAGTGGATAAAAAGTAAAAATAAAAATAGGTTTTACTTTATAGGTGAAATAGCAAATTCTGATTTACGCAATCAATATTTAAATAAATCTGTTAAAAAATACTGGGAAAAAGGCAGTCGAAACCCAATAAAATATGTTAATATTTAATTAATAATAAAATGAAACCAGAACAAAAAAATATTTCAAATCCAAATTCATTTGAAGAAATTTCACAAAATATTGAAACTAATCCTAAAAATTCCTGGAAAAGATTTTTGAAATTTGCTTTGGCTTTTCTTTTAATTATTGGTGTAGTTTTTGGCTCAGTTGTAGTTTATGAAAAATATTTTAATCCTGAAGCTCAAAAAGACAAAGAGCAACAGGAAAATTATCAAAAATATTTAGAATGGCAAGCAAGTTATAAAAAAGCAATGACTGAAGATACTTATGGCGGTAAAACCCCAGAAGAAACCTTAAAACTCTTTATTGATGCTTTAAAAAAAGAAGATTTAGAATTAGCCAGCAAATATTTTGTTTTAAATTCCAGAGGCGAAAGAGACCCAAAGTGGTTAGATGCTTTGATTAAAACTAAAAATGCTGGAAAGTTGCCAGAAGTTATAGAGATATTATCAAAAGCTCAACCGGATTATGAAAACATATCCAATCCAGAAGATTTTAAATTCAAATCTTATCAAAATAATAAATTAAAAGCTTATATAGACCTAGAATTTAATAAATATTCTAATATATGGAAAATAGAAAGCTTATAATTTTAATAATTTTATTATTAAACTTATTGGTTTTTCAACCTATTTTTGGTTATGAAATAGAAACGCATGCTTATTTAACTTCTGAAATTGTAAAATTTTACAATGATCATTTTTCAAATAAAATTCCAAAAGAATTAATTCCTTATTTAATTGATGGTTCCAGAAAAGAAGATCAATATCCTCGGTGGATGAATCATTTTTATGACCCAGTTTATAATCGCGGCTTAACAGAAGATGCAGCCATTGAATCAACTTACAGATTAGGTAATTGGCAAAAATCAAAAGATTGGGCAAATGATTCTAATAATCAAAACAAGTCAACTTACAAGGTTCCAACTACTATTGCTTCTATTTTAACTGCCATTGAGCAAAGAAAAATCAGCGCTATTACTTCTGAAACTGATTTTACTTGGAAAAGAGGGTTAAAATTTTACATTCAAGGCGACAAAGAAAAAGCAATGTATATTTTAGGCCATATCCTGCATTTAATAGAAGATGCTTCTGTTCCGGATCATACCAGAAACGATCCGCATCCTGAAGGAAGTCCTTATGAAAAATATAGCGCAAAATATAATTTAAATAATTCTGACCCAGATTTAGAAAAAAGATTAAATAATAAAAAACCAATTATTTTATCAAGCTTAGATGATTATTTTGATAATTTAGCTAAATATTCTAATAATAATTTTTATAGTAAAGATACAATTGATGTAAGAAGCGGATACAAAAATCCGTACCCAATTGATTTTGAAGAAAAAAATGATTTAAGGTTTGCGCTCGGAAAAGATGAAGGTTATTTTTATAAATTATATGTTCAACCCATAGAATCTAGTGTTTTAATTAACGTCAAAGGACAAATAACAATTGACAATGGACAAGTGCTTTCAGA
>JBMFRD010000063.1:0-2139 GCA_049968295.1 Minisyncoccia bacterium | reverse complement strand
GAACAATTTAAGCTTTATATTAAAGAATTTAATGACTCTAATGACAAAATTCGTATCAATTTAAAATCTTTAAAAGAGCTGGATGAAACAAAAAAAGAAACCTTATCAATTTTTAAAGATAAGGAAATCAATATTTTTTATTATCGGTCGGACAATTTGAGCATTGAAAAAAAAGACAAAATAAAAATACTTAGTTTTAGAAATTATGAAAATAATGGCCAGTGGTATGTTTTGCTTGATGAGGCGCATAAAGGAGATAAAGAAGATTCAATTAGACAAAATATTTATCAAATAATGGCTCGTAATGGATTTTTGTTTAATTTTTCAGCTACCTTTGTTGATCCGCGAGATTTTTTAACCACGGGATTTAATTACAATCTTTCAGAATTTATTGAAAATGGTTATGGAAAATATATTTATTTGTCCTCTGAAGAGATTAAAGCTTTTAAAGAAAAAGATGATTTTTCGCAAGCAGAAAAGCAAAAAATTGTTTTAAAATCCTTAATTTTATTAAGTTATATTAAAAAGTTTGCCAATAAAATTAAAAATATTGATAAAAAAGCTTATCATTATCCTTTGCTTTTGACTTTGGTAAATTCTGTTAATATTGAAGACGCGGATTTAAAATTATTTTTTAAAGAAATTGAAAAAATTGCTAAAGGCCAAGTTAATCAAGGCATTTTTAATTTAGCTAAACAAGAATTAAAAGAAACTTTTGAAATAAGCAACAAAACAATTATTCCTGATGGCGCTGAAGCTAAAGAAATTCAATTAAATAAAGATGTTATAGATAAAATTTCTTATCAAGATATTTTAGAAGATGTTTTTAATGCTAAAAGCAGAGGGAATATAGAGGTTTTGACAATTCCGGGAAATAAACAAGAAATGATTTTTAAACTCTGTTCAACAGATAGGCCTTTTGCTTTGATAAAAATTGGCGATGTCTCTAAGTGGCTTAAAGAGACTCTTGAAGGTTATGAAATAATTGAAAGCTTTGATAACGAAAGCGTATTTAGAAAAATAAATAGAGATGATTCTGATATTAATATCTTAATGGGTTCGCGCACTTTTTATGAGGGATGGGATTCAAATAGGCCTAATATTATTCTTTATATTAATATTGGCGTTGGCTCCCAAGCTAAAAAATTCGTTTTACAATCAGTAGGAAGAGGCGTAAGAATTGAGCCAGTTAAAAACCAAAGAAAAAGAATTTATAATCTTTTCCTTGCTAAAAATGTTCCAGAAACTTTTTATAAAAAAGTTAAAGATTTTATTGAGCCGTTAGAAACACTTTTTATTTTTGGGACAAATGCTAATGCTTTAAAAGAAGTAATTAAGACTTTTGAAGACGTAAAAGGCAACGAAGTATCAGTGGGTGAATATTTTACTATAAACAAAAAAGCAGAAAAATTGACGCTTTTTGTTCCTGTATATAAACCCGCAGATTATATTTTAGCAGAGAAAAAAGAAATTCCGAAATATGTTTTAAATAAACAAGACTTTGAGTTAACTAAAAATTATTTAGATTATTTAGGAGACGACAGGTTGATTTTGGTTAATTTTAATACCGAACCTAAACTTTTAAATATTATTAAAAAATCATTTAAAGAAGAATTGAATTATTATAAATTTGATAATAATTTAATTGCGGTTAATAATCCGGTTTTAATTCTAGAAAAAGTTATTAATCATCTTTCGTTAGTGCCGGAAAAATTTGATAAATTTGAGAAAGTCCAAAAAGGGAAATTTATTGTTCATTTTGAAAAAATAAGATTTAACCCTGAAAGTAAAAAAATTGAAGAGTTTTTAAAAACAATAAACGAAGTAAAATCAATTGAGAAAAAAGAAAAGAAAATAAAAGATCTACAACTCAAATTATTTCAGGAAGGCAGGGAGGATATAGATTTATTTTCTAAACCATTTAACGGAATAAAAATAAAATATATCCCAAATCATTACTACTATCCAATTATTTTATCGGATACAAAACAAAAAATTAATTATTTAAACCACATTATTGAAGTAGAAAGCGAGATAAAATTTATTAAAGAATTAGATGATTATTTATCAAAAGAAGACAATTTATTTGATAAAAAATTTGATTGGTGGATGTTTTCTAAATTAGATGAAACTTTGGAT
>JBMFRD010000062.1:0-2305 GCA_049968295.1 Minisyncoccia bacterium | reverse complement strand
CTCAGCTTCTTTTAGGCCAAGCAAAATTAAATTAATTATTTCATCAATATTTGGATCTTCTGATTTTTTAATATTTTTTTTAAATAATTCTAAAATTTTTTGATAAATTGGATGCAAATATTTAGTTTCTAAATGTTCTTGATTTAAAATATTTAAAGCTAATAAAGCTTGAATAAATTCCTGACTTAAAAGCTCCCAACGGCTAAATTTTTTTAAATTCATCGGGCTGGCTTGATCTTCTTTTTGATTTTTAATGATTTTAATATTTTTTTCTAATTTTTGCGCTTCTTCAATTAAAATTTTTTCACTAATATCAATTTGCTCCGCTAATTTTTTCATCCAAAAATTTTTTTGAGCCGGACTGGGAATATTTAATAATTTCAAAATAACAGTTTGCAATTTTTTAAGCTCATTTTTATCGCTTAAATCAATTTTTTTATTTTTTTCCAAAATTTCTCCTAAATATTTTTTAAAATAAAATTCTTGAATTGGTATGGCTTTTAAAATAACTTCTTTTAAATACTCGGGGTTAGTTAAGGCCGCTTCAGCTGGATCTTTAAATTTATCAAAAATAACTGTTTTTACATTTAAATCTAATTTCACTGCCAAATCAATTGCTTTTTCAGCTGCTTCCCAGCCAGCTTGATCAGAATCAAAACTAATTAATAAATTATCTGCAATTTTTTTGAGGGCCAAAAGATGATCCTCGGATAAAGCTGTGCCAGAACTGGCTATAACATTTTTAATCCCAACCTGCCAGCTCATTAAAAAATCCATTTGACCTTCAACTAAAAAAGCTTCATTTTTTTCGCGAATAAAATTTTTGCTTTTCCAAAATCCATATAAAATTTTTGATTTTTTAAAAATTGCTGATTCCGGACTATTAACATATTTTCCAACTTCATTGCTTTCAAATTCCGGCAAAATCCGGCCAGTAAAACCAACCACTTTGCCTAAATGATTATGGATAGGAAACATTATTCTGGATTTAAAACGATCTAATACCTTACCCCGTTCATTTTTAATTGCCAGTCCCGCTCTTAAAATGTCTTCTGGCGCGTATCCTAAATTAATTAAATAAACCGCTAATTCATCAAATCCAGAAGGAGCAAAACCAAGTTCAAATTCTTCAATAGTTTCTTTTTTTAATCCGCGGCTGAAAAGATATTTTAAAGCTCCGGGATTATTTTCTAATTGATTAATAAAAAATTTTTTAGCGGCTTCATTTAATTCATAAAGCAAGCCAATATATTTATATTCGTTTGGCGAAATTTTTTTTAATTCAACTCCAGCTTTTTCAGCTAAAATTTTTAAAGCTTCGCCAAATTCCAAATTTTCATATTTCATTAAAAAAGTAAAAATATCGCCGCCCGCGCCGCAGCCAAAACAATGCCAAGACTGCCGCTCTGGAGAAACCATAAAAGAAGGAGTTTTTTCTTTGTGAAAAGGACACAAGCCTTTCCAATTTTTTCCAGCTTTAGTTAAGGGCAGATAAGAATTAATAAATTCCACAATATCAATTTTTTCTTTAATTAATTCAACTGGAGAATCAGCCATAGCTTTAATTGTATTTTAAAAAAAATAGTTTCGCAATATTAAAGCGCCTTATTAAAACCTTAATAAAAATAAAGCCCACTTATTTTTTTAAATAAATGGGCTATTTTTGTGGCTTATACTCAAAAACATTATATAAACCTTTTAAATTTATAGGCTTTAAATCTTTATCCGTAATAAAAATTTTATTATTTTTAGGATTTAAACCCCGAAGCTTTAAAATTAAACATTTTCTGTGAAAAAATTCTTTTTTAAAAAGAATTTTTTCTTCTAAAATCGCAAAACGGATAAAACACCCCTGGCATCTTTCGCCCATTTTTCACCTCCTAATTTAATTTTAAAATCAAAAACAGAAAAAACATAGAAAATCTTTTTTATAAAAACATCAAAATAAATATTAAAATTTTAAATTTTTTTTATTTAATTTTTTATTTTTTGTGCTCCTGGGAGGACTCGAACCTCCAATCCCTTGCGGGAACGCGGTCCTAAGCCGCGTGTGTCTGCCAATTCCACCACAGGAGCAAACTTTATAAAATTAAAACAAGCAAAAATAAAAATATTATTACTATCTTAATAAAATTCCTGTTATTAAATTTACTTATTTATTTTAAATAAATCAACTAAACAAAAACAGTTTAAAGCAAAAAATGTTTTAAAATAAATTACTTATCTTTTCAATTTTGACTAAAAAATATATTTATTATATAATATAATCAAGAGGTTGAAAATGTTGCAATTAGCTGTATATGCG
>JBMFRD010000061.1:0-2356 GCA_049968295.1 Minisyncoccia bacterium | reverse complement strand
CAGAGGATTCGGATCCTAATTTTTTTTTAGAATTCGAATTCTCTGGACGTTAAAGTCCAGAAAAATCCAGAAAGGAGTGATGAAATGAGGTGGAGGACGTTTTTTAATTTTTTTTCTATTTTAGTTTGTGTAATTTTTATGTTTCCTTTCGGGATAGTATGTTTTATATCCCCCTTTTTAGTCTTAAAGAGGGGATATATCATTCCTTTGTCTTCTCAAGTTCTTTTAGTTTTGTCAGGAATTGGATTTTTAATAATTTCATTATATGTAATTTTTATTTGTATAAGAGATATAAGATATAATAAATATAAATAATTCTTAAAACACGGAGCTCTATTTTAGGGCTCCTTTTTAATTTTAAAGTGTTAATGTAAAAAAATTATTATAAAATTTTATGTTGTTATATATTTGACAAATTATAAATGATTTATATACTTTTATTAAGCTTTACAGCTTTGAAAGGTCGAAAGTTTAGATTAAAAAAGTATGATTTCTGACAAAGATTTTTTAGAATATGTAGTGAAAGCCATTGTTGACCATCCAGAGGATGTTAAAATTGACAGAAAAATAGATGAAATGGGAGTACTTTTAAGCTTAAAAGTCAATCCAATGGATATGGGTCAGGTTGTTGGCAGAGCTGGTTCAACTGCAAAAGCTATTCGTTCACTTTTGCGCATTGTGGGTATTAAAAACAATGCTCGGGTGAATTTAAAAATAGAAGAACCAGAAGGAGGAATGCGCAGGCAGCAAAATCAAAATTTTAGCGCGCCTTCTACTTCTTTGGATTCAAATTCAAATCCAACAAACTAATTAAATTGAATTTTAAATCAAAAACCGCCAATAGGCGGTTTTTGATTTTTCTTGAAAAAAATATTTTTTTAAATAATATTAAAATTATGGAGAATTTAAAATTATTAGAAGAATTAGAAATTGAAACCCGCCGCTTAGGCGGGCGGCTTTGAAATTGCCGAAAAAGAAAACAAAATTAAGGAATTAGAATATGAGCTTCAAAGCCCTGATTTTTGGCAATTTAAAAATGAAAAAGAAAAAAATGAAGCTGATTTAAAAATTAAAGAATTAGGCGAATTAAAAGAAGTTGTAGATAAATTTAATTTTATTTTAAAAACAATTAATGAATTAAAAAATAATTTTGACGAACAAAAATTTTTAAATTTAAAAAAAGAATTTCGGCATTTTGAATTAGAAAATCTTTTTTGCGGTAAGTATGATAAATATGGCGCTATGATTTCAATTTATCCCGGAGCTGGAGGAGAAGATGCCAAAGATTGGGCAAGAATGCTTTTTGAAATGTATGAAAAATACGCCAGTTTAAATAATTGGAAATTTAAAGTTTTAAATGAAAATTCGCGTTCAAAAACAGCTTCTATTGAAGCAAACTATGCTTATGGTTATTTAAAATATGAAGCAGGCGTGCATCGTTTGGTAAGAATATCTCCTTTTTCTCCGCAAAAATTAAGGCACACTTCTTTTGCTTTAGTAGAAGTATTGCCTGATTTGCCAGAAATTGATGATTCAAAAATTAATATTCCGGAAAATGATTTAAAAATTGAATTTAAAAGATCTGGAGGACCGGGTGGTCAAAATGTAAATAAAGTTGAAACCGCTGTAAGAATAATTCATTTGCCAACTGGAATAGCGGTAAGTTCAGAAGAAGAAAGATCGCAAGCCCGAAACAGGGAAAAAGCAATGAAAATGCTAAAAGCCAAACTTTTGCAATTAATGGAAAAGCATCAAGTTGATGAAATATCTAAATTAAAAATTAAAGTTAAGCCAGAGTGGGGCAGTCAAATTCGTTCTTATGTTTTAAATCCTTATAAATTAGTTAAAGATCATCGCACCAATGTTGAAACTTCTGATGTAGAATCAGTATTAAATGGCAATTTGGAAATTTTTATTGAAGCTGAAATTGAAAAATTAGGATCTCAAAATTTATAATTTATAATTTATAATTCCTTTTTCCATTTTGCGCTTTTAGATTCATATTTTTATTTGTTATTGCGAATCAGAAACACTACATAAAACAATCCTATAATCCTATTTGACATTGCAAGGAGTCCCGAGAATTTGGGGCGACGCGGCAATCTTACCTTGGCGTTAACCAATCTGTCATTGCGAGCTCAAAACTACAAATGAATTGGGTTTTGAGTTGATACTCTGATGAAAAGTAGTTTTACAGCCATTTTTGTCAGCGAGCCAAGTCGCAAGGCTGGGCGTGGCAATCTTACATTCGCTTCGCTCAAATTCAAAACGCAAAAAACGCAAAACTAAAAACGTAAAATGCAAAAGAAATATTTTGAATTTTTAATTTAAATATAGATTCTACTTTCTACTTTCT
>JBMFRD010000060.1:0-2436 GCA_049968295.1 Minisyncoccia bacterium | reverse complement strand
CAATATATTTTAAAACGTCATTATCAACAAAATAAAAGCGGTTGGTTTTTAAATCATATAATCCATTTTCTTGATTAACCACGGTTTGAATATTTTCTTTATTTAAATCTTCAATTTCCATAAATTTAACTTCATTTTTAAAATATAAAAATAAGTGGCGATTATCCCGAAACCATTCAATTTTTAAAATATCTTTAGCTTCTGGAAAATTAAATCTAAAATAATCAGTTTTATCTTTAAAATTAAAAATTTCTAAAGCATTATGCTCAAGAGCGGCCAGCATATTGCCATCTTCGCTTAAATAAAAATCTTGAAGGTCGCTGGCTAATTTTAAATTTTCTCCAGAAATTAAATTATATTTATAAATTCCACCATCGCTTTGTAAAATAAATAAATTGTTATTTTTTAGCATTAATTTAAGATTTTTAAATGGCAAACTAAATTTATTTAAAGTATTAGTTATTTTTTGAAAAACATAAAAATTAGAAATATTATTTTTAGCGTCAAATTCAGACCAAACCAACCAAGTTTTTAAAGAATCGGCATTTAAAATTTCTAAAGATGAAGTGGCTAAATTATTTAATTTATTTTTAGATAAATCAAACGCGCTAATTTTATTTTTATCCCATAAAATTATTTCATTTGAGTTTTCTTTGGTAAAAATAATATTTTTAAAATCAAATTTTAAATTGTTTTTTTTAAAAATTAAACCTAAATCAGCAGAAGTGTTAATTTTTAAATTATTTAACCAGTAATTTTTATTTTTAAAATCATAAGTTAAAACTTTTTCAAAATCAGATGAAACATTTTTAATTTCATTGCCTTTTAAAATAAAAGAGTCAGAATTAATTTCATCGTTGGAATTAGTAATTAAAAAATTTTCATTTGGCAAAATTAAAAATGATTTAATGTCTGATTTTAAAGCTAAATTTTGTTTTTCTGGAACCAAAACCACATATTTTACTTCTGAAACCAAAGATGGCAAAACCGCAATATGCCGCTTCCAATCTTTATAATCTTTGGCTTTTATTTCTAATAAATATTTTTTAGGAAATAAATTATTAATTAAAACTCCGCTATCAAACAAACTAAATCCACGATTAATTAATTTTCCATTTAAAAAAATATCAGCTTTAGCTGGACTAGTCTTAACATAAATTGCTCCAACTTTTGAAATTTCAAAAGTTTTAAAATTTAATCTAAAGCCTTGAGCGTAAAAAACAAAACCTGTTCCTAAAAAACAAAATAAAATAAAAAAGAAAATAATTAAAAAAATTCTTTGCTTCCGCTCCATAAGAATTATTAAATAATAAGTTTAATTAAATAGCAAATTAAAACTAATTTGAATTAAGAGAATTATGTAAAATATTTACTAACTCATCTAAATCCGTTGCTTTTCTTAAAAATTGATTAGCCCCTAAATCAGTTGCAATTTTTTTATGATAATTTGCCAGCTCAGCGTCTAAATCATCTAAAGAGGTTATAAAAAATATTTTAATATCTTTTAAATCCTGATTTTCTTTAATTTTTAAAAAGGTTTCAATGCCGTCCATTTCAGGCATTAATACATCTAAAAGAATAATTTGCGGTTTTTTATCTTTTAATAATTCCAAAGCTTCTTTGCCATTAGAAGCAGTTGAAACATCAAAACCATTTTGAGTTAATTTTATTTTCCAAATTTCTCTAAAATTAACATCGTCATCTACAATAAATACTAATGGATTCATAATTATATTTTAAACTAAATTTCTAATTTTCGCAACAATTTCGTTTAAATTACTTGTTTTTTTAATTAAAGCTTGAGCGCCAAGCGACTGCGCCAACATATCATTTATTTCTAAACCAGTATCAGTTTTATCCAAATTAGTTAAAATAATAATTTTACAATTATAATTATAACAAATATTTTTTAGATGTTTTATAAATTCAAATCCATCTATTTTGGGCATTAATAAATCTAAAATGATTAAATCTGGTTTGTCTTCTTGAAGTTTTAATAAAGCATTTTCTGGATCAGTATAGCCAATAACTTCATAGTTATAGTTTTTTAAGGCAAAACTAAATATTTCAACAAAAGATTTTTCGTCGTCAATAATAACAATTCTTTTTTTGCCCATATTTTCAGGCATATTTAAATTATACCATAAAATTTAAGTAAAGACAATAAAATGCATACGACTATTCTACCCAAAACTAACCTGTTGTCACTAGTTCAAAACCTAAAATCCGACATAAACAAATCTAAGTCCAAGATATGTCTGAAGTTTTGTAAAATGCGCAAAATTAAAATCTTTTTAAAAAAGTTGTTAATTTAAAATATTTATTTATTTTGAATTTTTAGCAATTTTGATATAAGTTTTAAGTGGAGGCAATTGTTGTATGCAATTTATCAATTTTTTTATTCCATTTGCCGGTTTTTAAAGCTAATTTACGCAT
>JBMFRD010000059.1:0-2574 GCA_049968295.1 Minisyncoccia bacterium | reverse complement strand
TTACGATCAAAAGCAAAATCAAAGCGCATTCGTTTAGCATTAATGTCCGATCCAGCCTGCCTTACTTTTTCTCCTAAAACTTCGCGTAAAGCTTGTTGTAAAAGATGAGTTGCGGTGTGCAAACGAATTACTTTTTGAATTTCTTCTTTAGATCCAGCTTTTAATTCTCCAGTATCTAAAACCAAACCATGACCGCCAAATTTTTTTTCTTGGCCTTGCCGGGAAACAACTTTATGCTTTTCAAGTTCTTTTTGAAAATCCAAATAATTTAAATTTTCGGCTTTTTCTTTTCCTAATTCTTTAATAATTTCATAAGGCAAACCAAAAGTTTCATAAAGATAAAAAGCGTCGCTGGAATTAATTTCTTTTATTTTTTCAAGTTCTTTAATTCCAATTTTTAATGTTTTTTCAAATTTTTCTTTTTCTTTAAAAATTTCATCAAAAATAATATTTTTATCCGAATTTAAATTTGAATAAATTTTTCCATAAATTTGAATTATTTGATCAATAATATTTACAAAAACATCTTGATTAAAATTGTAAAGATGCTCGTAAACAATAACCCGGCGCAAGATTTTACGCAAAACATAGCCAGCTTCTTTATTTGAAGGTCGCACTCCATCTGAAATTAAAAAAACACTGCCTTTAAGATGATCAGCAATAATTCTTTTAACTTTTAAAGGCAAATTTTGGGGTAAAATTTTTAAAATAGAATCAAACAAGTCTGTTTCAAAAATGGTTGGCGCATTTTGGCAAATCATTAATAAACGTTCCAAGCCCATACCAGTATCAACACCAGCAGTTTTTAATTTAGTTAAATTTTGACCAGTATCGCAAAAATATTCATTAAAAACAATGTTCCAAATTTCAACGTTTTGATTGTTTTTATTTTTAATATAAATTTCAGTGGTTGGACCGCATGGACCTTCGCTGCCAGTTGGCCCCCAAAAATTATCTACGCCTTCTTTTTTTATTTTATCTTCGCTAATTCCCAAACTTTTCCAAATTTCAAACGATTCTTTGTCCTCTGGCACATTTTTTCGCCAATCATTAGCATCAACTTTTTTTGGATCAAAAACAGTTACATATTCAATATTTAAATTTAATTCTTTAGTTAAAAATTCATAAGCTAAGGATATTGCTTCTTTTTTAAAATAACCGCCAAAAGAAAAATTGCCCAACATTTCAAAAAAAGTAAGATGAGTTTCGTCGCCAACCTCATCAATATCAGAAGTGCGAAAACATTTTTGAATTGAGGCTGTATTTTTAGATCCAAAATCAGCTATTGGATCCAGATCGCCCAAATAATATGGCTTAAATTGCTGCATGCCTGCTGTGGTTAAAAGCACTGAAGAATCATTAGGTATTAAAGAACTAGAAGAAACAATAGTATGATTATTTTTTTTAAAAAAATTTAAAAATTTTTCGCGAATTAAAAAATGATTCATCATAAATTAATTTTTAAATTAATTCTTCAAAACCCTCAAATTCTTTGGCGCGCGGATGGTTTTTTATTTTTTCCAAAGTCTTAGCTTCAATTTGCCTAATTCTTTCCCGGGTAACATTTAGGGCTTGCCCAACTTCTTCTAAAGTATGAGTTACCCCATCTTCTAGTCCAAAACGCATTGAAATAATTTTTCTTTCTCGTTCAGTAAGTTCTACTAAAATATCGTTTAAAATATCGCGCAAAATAGAAATTGCTGTTTTTTGAGCCGGAGCAGCGCTTTTTTCATCTTTAATAAAATCAGCTAAAACCGATTCTTCATCATCGCCAATTGGAGTTTCAATTGATAAAACATCTTGAGAAATACGTTCAATTTGCCTAACTCGCGAAGCATCAATTCCCATTTCATTGGCAATTTCTTCAGCTAATGGTTCACGGCCTAATTGTTGAGTTAATTCTCTTTTGACTTGAGAATATTTAGACATAGTTTCAACCATATGTACTGGAATACGAATTGTTCTAGACTGATCAGCTAAAGCCCGAGTAATAGATTGCCTAATCCACCAAGTAGCATAAGTTGAAAACTTAAATCCTTTGCGATAATCAAATTTTTCAACTGCTTTTGACAATCCAATATTTCCTTCTTGAATTAAGTCCAAAATACTTAAATTTGGACTGCGATTTAAATAATGCTTGGCAATTGAAACCACTAATCTTAAATTAGCCTTCATTAATTTTTGCCTGGCTTCTTCATCGCCCAAACTGGAACGTTTGGCTAATTCTTTTTCTTCTTCTTTGGTTAAAAGCGGAGTTTTTCCTATTTCCCGCAAGTAAAATTGAACCGCGTCCGGCATTTCGCCTTCTAATCGGCTTAGTTCTTCAATATCTTTTTGAATATCCTTTTCTTGCGCTTGGCCTAAAAATCCAGTTTGCTCTACAATTTTAATGCCTTCTTTTTCCAATAAATCATAAATTTTTTCTAATTCTTCAATATTTTCTTCAGCTTTGGGGAAAAAATAAAGAATTTCTTCGTCAGTTACAAAGCCTCTTGGACGGCCGCGTCGAATTAATTCTTCAACAGCTGCTTCATTAACTTTATATTTTCTTTTTTTGTTTTTTTTCCTGCCTAC
>JBMFRD010000058.1:1270-2651 GCA_049968295.1 Minisyncoccia bacterium | reverse complement strand
TCTTTTTTTGTTTTGCATTTTGCATTTTTAGTTTTGCATTTTTTGCATTTTGAATTTGAGCAAAGCGAATGTAAGATTGCTTTTCCCAGATGTCTTGGGGCTTGCAATGACAAGAACAGCGTCATCGCGAGACTCGCGTCAGCGAGGTCCCGAAGAGTCGGGATAAACTGTGGCGATCTTACAATATCACAACACGTCATCGCGAGCGAACGAGCGAAAGCGAGTGAGCGTGGCGATCTTACAATAATTATTTATAATAAAGCCGGTTTTCAACTCTAAAATCTAAATATTCTAATTTATCAAAAATATTTTTATTTTTAAAATCAGTAATGATTTGATTAATATCTGGCGGAGGAAAAATTAAACTAAAATAAATATCCGGACCATTAAAATTTTTTACTTTCAGCTCGGCTAAATCCAAATTTTCTAAATTAATTTCAGAAAAATTAAGGTTGCTTGATTTTAAAACTTCAATAATTTGAAAAAATGTTTTTAAAAAATTATCCGGCAAAATTTTTGAGCCTAAACTTAAATTGTGCAAAGAACTATCTTTAATTTTTAAAATTAATCCACCTTCAGAAGCAATTGTTTTTTTAAATAAAATTCCATCATTATCAAACCAATAACATTGGCTTTCATTAGTTTGACACCACAAACCAACTGGTTTTCTTTCTTGAGCTATAATTTCAATTTTTTGATTTATTAAATCTTTTTTAATTAAAACTTTGTCTAAAACCAAAAACATTTTAGAATTATTTTTTAACTCATTTGGCCAAATTAAAATATTTTTAGCAGTTAAAATTTTTTTAAAAAAAGAATCATTAAATAAATTTATTATTACAAAATCCATTGTTTCTTTTTCAGAAAGCTGATTATTGCCGCTAATTTTAATTTCTTGAATTTTAAAAATTGGCGAATAAATTATTAAATATAAACTAAAAACAATAAAAGCATCAATTATTAATCCAATTAAAAACAAACGAAAAAAACTCCAAATTTTTTCTTTTAAACTATATTCTTGATTAATATAAATTTCCGGCATTTAAGTAGTTTTTAAATTTTAAAATTAATTCAAATTTAAATAATGGCAACATAATAACTTAATAAAAATATTAAAATTTTAATAAAAATATTAAAATTTAAAAATATAATTTATATAAAAATATTTTAATTAACCAATAATTTCTTTGCCAACATAATTTTGTAAAACTTTAGGAACTTTAATTTTACCTTCTTTGGTTTGATAATTTTCAATAATAGCAATTAAAATTCTGCCAATAGCAAAACCAGTAGCGTTTAACATATGAACAAATTCCAATTTGCCGTCTTTGCGCCGCAATCTGGCATTTATGCCCCGGGCTTGAAAATCAGTAGTGTTTGA
>JBMFRD010000058.1:0-1261 GCA_049968295.1 Minisyncoccia bacterium | reverse complement strand
ATGAACAAATTCCAATTTGCCGTCTTTGCGCCGCAATCTGGCATTTATGCCCCGGGCTTGAAAATCAGTAGTGTTTGACGCAGAATGCGTTTCGCGATAATGCCCTTTTTTGCCTTCAGGGTTAATTTGGCCCGGGAGCCAAGTTTCAATATCAAATTGCCGAGCATCAGTCCACCCCATATCGCCGGTACAAATTTCAACAACCCGATAAGGCAATTCAAGTAAATTCATTAATTTTTCCTGCAAAGAAAGCAAATACAAATGCTCTTCTTCAGAATTTTCCGGTTTTGAAAAAGAAAACATTTCTACTTTGTCAAACTGATGAACGCGCAAAATTCCTTTAGTGTCTTTGCCATAACTGCCAGCTTCGCGCCGAAAACAAGTTGAAAAACCAACATATCTTTTAGGCAAATCATTTTCATTAAAAATATAATTTAAATGCAAGGGTCCCAAAGTATGCTCGGCGCTGCCAACTAAATATAAATTATCTTTTTCTAAATAATATCTTTCTTCTTTTTGGTCTCCAGAAAGGCGGCCCATTCCTTTATAAACTTCAGGCCTAATTAAAACTGGCGGAATAACTGGAATAAAATTTTCTCGAATTAAAGTTTTAAAAGCTAAATCTATTAAAGCAAATTCTAAAAGCGCGGCTTCATTTTTTAAATAACCAAATCTTGATCCGGAAACTTCAGCGGCTTTTTTAACATCAATTAAATCTAAATTTTCAGCTATTTCTAAATAATCTTTTGGTTCAAAATCAAAATTTGGCTTTTCTCCAACTTCACGTAAAACTTTATTATCTTCTTCTCCTTTTCCAACCAAAACATCACTAAAAGGAATATTTGGAATTTTTTCTAAAATATCTTCGCGCTTATTATTTAATTCGCTTAAAACATCTTCTAAATTTTGAATTTCTTCTTTAATTTTTTTTGCTTCTTCAATATTTCTTTCTTTAGTTAATTCTTTTTGATGAGCTTTTAAATCATCTATTTTTTTTACTAAAGAACGCCATTCTTCGTCAATGGCTAAAAAATCATCAACTAAATTTTGATTTAAATTTCTTTTAGATAAATTTTCTCTAACCCCTTGTGGATTTTCTCTTAAAATTTTAATATCAATCATATTTTTATAATATAATTTATTTTATTTTTTTGCAAAAAATATGTCATCGCGATTCCGACATTTCGGGAGTGACGACCTTCTTCTTTTTCCGTCATCGCGAGCGAACGAGCAAAGCGAGTGAGCGTGGCGATCTTACAAT
>JBMFRD010000057.1:0-2789 GCA_049968295.1 Minisyncoccia bacterium | reverse complement strand
TAAAATTATTAAATTTAAAATTTATTCAAAATTAAAAATTCCTAATTCATAATTCTTAATTCCTAATTCATATTTTGTTTTTTTGTACTTTGCGTTTTTCGTTTTTAATTTTAAGACATCAATGTAAGATCGCCACGGCCCGAAGCGTCGGGGCTCGCGATGACACCTCTTTTGTCATTGCGAGGAGTGAGCGAAAGCCCAAAACCATACCACAACCAAATTGGGTTTTGGGTAAACTCCGCGGCGTGACAATCTTACCTTTGTATTAGGTTTAAGTATTATATTATAAAACTTTTAAATTTTATTAGAAAAAACAAAACCGCGTTAGAATCTAACGTGGTTTTGTTATACTAAATTATTATTTTTTTATTATTTTACAAACTTAAATCATTTCCAACCTCGTAAACTGTTGAACTTGTGCCGCCGTCAGTTGCAGCTTGAGGTTTATATTTTCCAGATTCTAAAACAGCAGTGATTTTATAAGTTGATGAAGCTGCTGGACCCGGCCTATAAGCATAAAAATAAGTAGCATTATTGGTTGGATCAATTGGATATTTTGGCAAAGGAGCTCCTGATGAAATTGCTGTTAAATTAACTGGAATCCATCCTGTTCCATTAATTGCTTGTGAAGAAGTAGAGGTTGTAGTTGGTGATCCGGCAAATATTGAAGAGCAATTAGCACTAGATGATGCGTGCACATAACAATTTGCGTTATTTCCTAATGAAGGGCTTGAAACATCAGCTAAATATAATGAAAGCGCGCTATTAATACTGGCTAAATCTGATGTTCGAGTTGAATCTCGACCTTGTTTTAAAAGCTCGGCTGGATTTAAGGCTAAAACAACTGCTACTGCAAGTACTGCAATTAAAGCAATAACTACCAAAAGCTCAATTAATGTAAAACCTTTTTGTGATTTATTCATTTTAAATTTAAAAATTTATTAAATTTCTTATAATTTTTTTTACGACCTTTTACATAATTTCATTTTATTGTTTTTTAAAAAATAAATCAAATCAAAACTGTGGATAACTTTTTTGGCGGTTCAGCTTCTATTTTTATTATTTTACCATTATCTAAATTAAATTCAATAGCTAAAGAATGAAGCATAAGTTGATTAAAGCCATCATTTTTTTTGCCGTATAATTTATCTCCGCAAATTGGATGGCCAATTGCTTTTAAATGTACCCGAATTTGATGCGTTCTGCCAGTTAAAGGCCAAATTTCTAAAAGTGAAAGTTTTTCTTTATTTTGATTTTCAATTATTTTTAAAAGCTGATATTTGGTTTGGGCTTCTTTTTGTAATTTTTTGGAATAAATTGTTCTTTTAGTTGTTCCGGATTTTAATCCAATTGGCAAATTAATTGTTCCGGATTTGTTTTTAGGAACGCCCCAAACTAAAGCTAAATAAGTTTTTTTAATTAAATGTTTTTTAAATAAATTTTTTAAATATTCAAAAAATTTTTGGTTTTTGGCAATAAGCATTACGCCGGAAGTGTCTTTATCTAAACGATGGACAATTCCGGGCCGATTTGGATTTTCGCCTACATTTTTAATTTGCGGATATTTTTTTATTAACCAATCAACCAAAGTATCTTTTTCATTTTTAGTGGTGGGATGAACAAGCATTCCCGCCGGTTTATTAATCGCTAAAAAATTTTCATTTTCATAAATAATTTGCGGCTCAGTCATTTTTTTGTAATTTAATTTTTTCTAAAACATCATATTCTGCTCCGGTTTTTAAAAGACGCGATTCTATTAAAATAAATTCTTTAATATTTTCTTCCCAAAAAATATTTTTTTTAATTTCCGGCAAATTAAATTTTAAATCAGGATTAAAACGAGCCAAAGTTAAATGAGTTTTAAATTCACGATTTTCTGGTTTTTGATTTAAAACTTCTAAAAATTTTAATCTTAAGTTTAATAATTCTTTTGGCGTATTGCCAACTAACCATATGAGTCGCGGATTAAATTTATTTGGTCCGTATTCCACTAAATTAAATTGAATTTTAAAATTTAAAAAAGAACCTTCTAAAGATTTTAGTTTATTTTTAATTAAGTCAATATTTTTTTCATACCAGGGCGGAATTAAAGTAATATGCAAATTTTTGCCTAAAAGCCAACGAAAATTAAATTTTTTTTTGAAATTTTAAAATTTCGTTTTGTAATTCTAATGAAATTGGCAAAGCCACAAAAATTCTTTTTAAGTTTTGAGGATTTAAATTATTCATTTATTTTAAATGTCAAAAACAATAGTTATTTCCCATTGATTTAAATTATTTTTTGTTAAATTAGCATTATGATAGGTTATGGCTTTAATATCATGTTTAAAATTTTTAACTTCAGCGCCAATAATTTCAGCTTCAATAAAAAAATTTGAATCATTTTCTTTTGGAAAATGCAAAAAATTAATTTTATTATAAATTTCTTTGTGAATTTGAGCTGAAGTTAAAATTTCATTTAAAAAATCAATTAATAAAGAAGTTAAATCTATAGATGAAACATTAATTAATCTTTTAACTTGTCCTTGAGTTTTTAATTCATTTTGTCCCAAATAATTCATTAAACCTTCAAAAGCGCTATTAAAAACATCTTTTAAGTTTAAAGCAGTGATTTTCATTCGAATATCAGCAGTATGCTCTAAAAATTTGTAAGCCATTATTTATATTAAAAAATAAAATAAAAAAAATGTAAAATACAAAAAACGTAAAACTAAAAGCGCAAAACATAAAAGATAAATTTTGAATTAAGAATTTAAATATAGATTCTAGATTATATTTTCTAGATTATA
>JBMFRD010000056.1:0-2809 GCA_049968295.1 Minisyncoccia bacterium | reverse complement strand
TTTGAATTTAAGCGAAGCGAATGTTTTAATAATTCAATCATTCAAAATTCAAATTTATAATTCAAAACTTATCTTTTTCATTTTGCATTTTTCCGCCCGAGGCGGATCCGCCTTTGGCGGAAAATTTTATGCTTTTTTCGTTTTACGCTTTGTATTTTTTTTGTTATAATCTTATTGTTAAAAAATAAATTTTAAATAAATTTATGCCAAAATTTGTTCATTTACATACGCATAGCCATTATTCTTTGCTTGACGGTTTGGGGAAAATTGATGATTTAATTAAAAGAGCTAAAGAATTAAAAATGGAAGCTTTGGCTTTAACTGATCATGGAGTTTTGTATGGCGCAATTGAGTTTTATAAAAAAGCAAAAGCAGCAGAAATTAAGCCAATCCTAGGAGTAGAAGCTTATCTTGCGCCAAAAGATAGATTTTCTCGTGATCCAAGTGAAAGATATTTTCATTTAACTTTATTAGCCGAAAATAATATTGGTTGGAAAAATTTAATTCAATTAGTAACCAAAGCGCATTTAGAAGGATTTTATTATAAACCGCGAATAGATAAAGATTTACTAAAAGAATATCACGAAGGTTTAATTGCTTTATCTGGCTGTTATTCTGGAGAAATTCCAAAAGCTATTGAAGCTAATAAATCGGAAGATTATTTAATTAATTTAGTTAATGAATATAAAAAAATTTTTGGAGAAAATAATTTTTTTATTGAAATTGGTCATCATCCCAATATTAATCCTTTAAATTTTAAAAAAATTAGAGATGGGCTAATTAATTTAGCCCATAAAACTAATACTCCTTTGGTAGCTACTCAAGATATCCATTATGTATATCCTGAAGATGCGCCGTATCATGATATTTTGCTTGCAGTTCAAACTGGAAGCAAGATAGATGAAGAAGAAAGATTAACTTTAAAACATGATAATTTTTCAATGACTTCAGCGGAAGAAATGGCTGAGTATTTTAAAGATTGTCCTGAAGCTTTAGAAAATACAGTGAAAATTGCAGAAAGATGTCAGGTTGAAATTGAATTAGGTAAAATTCGCTTGCCTTATTTTCCCAAGCCTGATGGAAAATCAGCCAATGAATATTTAAGAAATTTAATTGATGAACGAATTTCTAATAGATTTAAGCCAGAAGAAATAACTGAAGAAGTTAAAAAAAGATTAGAATATGAATTAGAAGTTATTGAAAAAACAGGTTTTGCTGATTATTTTTTAATTGTTCAGGATTTAACTAATTGGGCAAAAAATCATGGAATTTCAGTTGGTCCGGGCAGGGGATCAGCAGCTGGTAGTTTAGTTTCTTATATTTTAGGAATTACTGATATTAATCCTTTAGATTATGATTTGCTTTTTGAACGTTTTTTAAATCCTTCGAGAATTCAAATGCCAGACATTGATATTGATTTTGCTGATACGCGTCGGGACGAAGTAGTTAGTTATGCTCGTGAAAAATATGGTGAAAATCATGTGGCTCAAATTATTACTTTTGGAACAATGGCTGCCCGAGCCGCAGTGCGCGATGCTGGTCGGGCAATGGGTTTGCCTTATTCTTTTTGCGATCAAATTGCAAAACTAATTCCTTTTAATTTTACTTTGGATGAAGCTATTAAAAAAGTTGATGATTTAACTGCTTTATACAATCAAAATCCAGATGCAAAAAAATTATTAGATACAGCTAAAAAATTAGAAGGCGTTGCCCGGCATGCTTCAGTGCATGCTTGCGGCACAGTTATTTCGGAAAAGCCATTAACTGAATATGTGCCATTGCAATACGCGCCTCAGGATAAAAATACAATTATTACTCAATTTGAAATGCATGCTATTGAAGATTTGGGATTGTTAAAAATGGATATTTTAGGACTTAAAAACTTAACTATTATTGAAAATACTTTGCGGCTTTTAAAAGAAACAAAAGATCTTGATATTAAAATTTCTGAAATTCCTTTAGATGACGAAAAAACTTATAAATTATTTCAAGCTGGTGATACTACTGGAGTTTTTCAATTTGAATCATCGGGAATGAAACGTTATATGAAAGAACTTCAACCTAATAAACTTGAAGATTTAATTGCTTTAGTAGCTTTATATCGTCCCGGACCAATGGAACTTATTCCGTCGTTTATTCGACGTAAACATGGTAAAGAAAAAATAACTTATTTACATCCTAAACTTGAACCAATTTTAAAATCTACTTATGGCATTGGAGTTTATCAAGAGCAAATGATGCAAATTGCCCGTGATTTGGCTGGTTTTAGTTTGGCTGAAGCTGATACTTTACGTAAAGCTATTGGTAAAAAAATAAAATCTTTGCTTAATGAGCAAAAAGAAAAATTAATTAATGGTATGCTTAAAAATGGAATTCCTCAAAAAATTGCCGAAGAAATTTGGGAGCTTTTTCCGCCTTTTGCCAGATATGGTTTTAATAAATCGCATGCGGCTTCATACGCTTTGATTGGTTATCGCACCGCTTATTTAAAAGCTCATTGGCCTATTGAATTTATGACTAGTTTATTAAACGCGGATGTTAATGATATTGAGCGCATTTCTTTTTTAGTTTCGGAATGTCGTGAAAAAGGAATTGAAATTTTACCTCCGGATGTAAATAAAAGTTTTGTAAATTTTACTCCAGAAGGGGATAAAGCCATTCGTTTTGGACTTTTGGGCATAAAAAATGTTGGTGAGCATATTACTAATGTAATTATTGAAGAAAGGGCGCGCGGCGGTCCTTATAAAAATTTAGAAGATTTTTTAATTAGAATTCAAGATAAAGATTTAAATAAAAAATCAATCGAAGC
>JBMFRD010000055.1:0-3072 GCA_049968295.1 Minisyncoccia bacterium | reverse complement strand
TTGCTTGAAATATATGCCAGAAGAGAGATGGAAAAGGGCATTGAATTTCCTGCTGATGATGAGGCACAAAAAATATTTGAAGATTCATTTATTTACGAAGAAACACCTCCGGGCAAATTTGAAATTATTTTAAATAAAATAATATTATTTTTCTTTGGTAAAACCCCAATTAAAAAGATAAGAGTCATAAGTTATTTTGATAAAAATTGGCCGCAGAATATTTTTCCGTCCGATGTTTATAAACAATCATTTTTTATTTCTCAAATTATAAAAGAATTAAAACCAAATGTTGAATTTAATAATATAGGGATTATCAAAGATGTTAATTTTAAAACGGAAATTTTTTTGGAATCAATATTAGAAAAAGATTTTGAGAGAAAATTTTTAGAAAATTTTAAATTAAAAAAAGGAAAATATTGTATTGTAGGTCTTGGTAGTAGTTCCGAACATAAAAATTGGCCAGTTGAATATTTTGCAGAAGTAGCTAAGTATTTAAAAGAGCAAGGATATAAAATAGTTTTAATTGGCAGTAAAGAATCTTTAGTTAAGGTTGAAAATTTTAAGAAATATTTTGGAAATGATTTTGTGAACTTAATTTTTAAGACAAGTTTAGAAGAATTATGCCTTTTAATTAAAAATTCAAAAATGGTAGTAGGTAACGATACATCTTTTATTCATATTGGAATAGCTTTTAAAATCCCCACAGTTTGTCCTATATTAAATACCTACTTAGGAGTTGATAGCTTGTATGGTTATGAAGAAATTAATAAGTGGGTTTTTCTTCAAGATAAAGAAGTGCAGCCTTTAGCTAAATTAACTCCTGAAAAAGTTATTGAAACTATAAATGAAATTTTAATGACTGATAATTATAATGATTTGAAGTTTAAATTATTTTTCGGAAAATACTAGTATGAAAAAATTGCTTTTAATTTCTTTACAAAAATATGGTGGGGGAGCTATTGACGCTTTAGAATTTTCTAATGGTTTGATAGAAAATAAATTTTTTCATTATATCTTAATTTCAGAAGGTAATGAATTAAGAGAAAAATTCATTGAAAATGAGTTTAGAAAAGTTTTAATGGTTAAAACCTTCAGCTCAAACTACTTTAGCTTTTTTCTAAATACTTTTTTATTTTTTAAATGGATTAAATTAATAAAAATTCTTTTCAAAATAAAGCCTGAAATTATTCACATAACCCATTTTCATATCTGGTCCATTTTTATTTTTATTTTGCGACCATTTTTAAGATACAAAATTTTTTATGCCGTTCATGATAATCCATTTGAACCAAAAGAAGAGCCAGCGCTTTTTATTAATTTTTTTGAAAAAATATTTTGTAAAAAATCAGATATTGTTTTGGTTTATAGCAATTTTATGAAAGAAAGCTTAAAGAAATATCTCGCTAATAAAAAAATTTATGTCTTACCATTGGGAGTTTATTGCGATTTATGTTCTAATCTTATAAAAGAATTTAATTTAAATAAAAATTATTTAGATGTTTTATTTTTTGGTAGATTAGAAGAATATAAAGGTATTGATATTTTAGTAAAAGCTTTTGAAATTTTAAAAAAAGAAGGTTTTAAGATAAATCTTATAATAGCGGGTAGGGGTAATATTAATAAATATTTGCAAAATAAAATAAAAGAATTAAAGATAAATTTTAAGAATTATTGGATTTCAAACAAAGAACTTTGCAAATTGATAAATGAAACGGATATTTTGATTTCTCCTTACAAAAAAGGAACTCAATCGGGGATAATAAGCACTGCTTTGGCTTATGGTATTCCTATTATCGCTACAAATGTGGGATCTTTTAATGAATATATAAAAGATAATGAAAGTGGATTCTTAATTAATCCTAATCCTATAGAATTGGCTGATAAAATAAAAATTTTTTATAAAGATAGAAATTTAATTTTAAAATTTTCTAAAAAATCTTTAGAAATAGCAAAAAATTTTCAATGGGTAAATATAACTAAAAAGGCAATAGAAATTTATAATACACAATGTCTTTCTACTAAGAAATTTGTGATTATAAAAAAATAATAAAATAATTAATTTATTTTTTAGAATTGCTTTTATAAAAAGACTATCATAGAAAACTTGTAAGTGGTATTAAAGTTAATGTTATTTATAAAGTTTTTCAAAAACTTGTAAATAATTTTTAATCATATTATTAATTTTGAATTCATTTTTTAATTTCGGTATTTGTAAATTTTTAAATTTTTCTAAGAAAGTTTTTTTATTGTTTAATTGGAAAACAAAATCTTCGCCAATAATTTCTTTGTTGCCTCCAACATTTGAAGCTAAAATTGGAATTTGAGCAAAAAGAGCTTCAATTAAAGTAATTGATAAGCCTTCATAACGTGAAGGTAAAATAAACAAATCAAATCCTTTTATGTATTTTGAGGCATCCTTAATTTCGCCAATTAAGAATATTTTTTCTTTTAAGTTTAATTTTTCAATTAGCCGCTCTAATTTTTTTCTTTCTGGCCCTTCGCCAATAATAATTAAAGTTGAATTTTCTTTTAATTTTAAAATTTCTGGAAAAATTTGAATTAAAAATTCATAATTCTTTTGATAGCTTAATCTTCCAATAGAACCTATTATAAATTTTTCTTTTAAATTAATTTTTGATTGATTTTTTAAAAAATTTCTTGCTAATTCTTTTTCTAAAAATTTAGGCTTAGCAATCCCATTATAAATGACAATACCTTTATTTATTAAATGAATTTTTTTAGTAATTTCTAAATTGTGATAAGAAACAAATATTGGTAAATCAACGAAGTAAAGTAAAAATTTAAAAATTAACCAATAGATTATTTTTATTGGATTATATTTTTTATAATTAGGATCTAAAACTGAAAGACCGTGAAAAGTAAAAACCGTTTTAGGTTGGAATTTTGAAATTTTTGTTCCAATAACTCCGAATAAAGCATTAGTTGAATTAAAATGAACAATATCAAATTTTTCTTTATCTAAAAATTTTTTTAATTCAAAAATAAAAAATAAATTAGCAAAAGGATTGCTAGTTCTTTTTAACCATTTGAAATTTATATAAGGTATGTTTT
>JBMFRD010000054.1:0-3161 GCA_049968295.1 Minisyncoccia bacterium | reverse complement strand
AAATTTGAACAAAGCGAATGTAAGATTGTTTCGCCCCGATGTTTTGGGGCTTGCAATGACAGAAAGTTTTTTATCTTTTATTTATTTTTTTTAAAAATTCTAAATCTTGATTTTTAAGCTGGTCTAAAATTTTTGCTTCTAAATCAATAGCAATTGTTTTGCCTAAATATTGGCCAGCGGTAAAATTTGGCAAAATAACATAATCCGCGCCTTTTTGATATAAAATTAAGGCGTCTTTTTCTGTTTCAGCCCGGACAATGATTTTGGGTTTTGGCTCTAATTTTTTAATTTCTTCTAATAAAGTCATATTATCATTAAAATTCGGTGAAGTAGAAATAACTAATTTTGCCTCAGAAATATTTGCTTTTTCAAATATATCCGGATCAGCAATATCTCCAAAAATATAATCAATTCCTTTTTTACGTAAATAATTTACAATGTCCGGGTCAAAATCAATAACCAATAAATTTTTAGGATTAATGTTTTCAATAATACTTTGGCCAGTGCGATGGCAGCCAATTAAAACAATTGGTTTTTTAATTTCTAAATTAAAATCTTCATTTTCTAAAAGCCGTTTTCTTTCAAAAATTGAAAGATATTTTGAAATTCGCCTAAAAATTAAATCAGAATTTAAAATTAAATAAGTTGATAAAGTAATAGTAATAATTCCAACTGCAGTGACCAAACCAACAACTTCTTTTGAAAGATGACCTAATTTTAATCCCATTAAAACCAAAATTAAACTAAATTCAGAAATTTGAGCCACTGTAACTCCAGTCATAAAACCAGTTCTTTTTTTATAACCCATAATGCCCATTAAAATTAAAACAATTAAAGGATTGCCAATTAAAACAAATAAAGAAAATATTAAAATTTCCAAACCAAGCGCTGATATATTAGAAAAAACAAAAGCAAAAGAAGAACCAAGCATTACAAAAAATATCATTATAAAAAAGTCGCGCAAGGGTTTTAAGCGAGACGCAATTTGAAAATTTTCAGAAGAATTTGCCAGTCCTAACCCAGCTAAAAATCCGGCAATTTCAATTGAAAAACCAAGTTTATTAACCAAAAAAACCAATAAAAACAACCAAGCTAAACTGGTTAAAAACAAAAGTTCCTGAGAAGAACCAATTTTATCAAAAATTTTAGGCAAAATTTTTCGGCTTAAATATAAAATACCACCAAAAATCAATAATCCTTGGAAAATCATTAAAATAGTTTTGCCAACTAAAATATTTCCTGAAGCGCCACTCGATAAACCAGTTAAAAATATTAAAATTAAAATTGCCACTAAATCCTGAACCAAAAGAAAGCCCACGCTTAACTTCCCATAAAAACTAGAAATATCTCTTTTTTCAGACAAAAGCTTAACAATAATAATGGTGCTTGAAAAAGTCAAAGCAATAGAAATATAAGCCGAAGCCAAAGCACTAAAATTAAAAGCCTTGGCAATTAAAAATCCAAAAACAAAAGTAAAAACAATTTGGCCTATACCTAAAATAAAAGCTGGCCGGCTAACCATTCTTAAAGAATCATAATTAATTTCCAAGCCAATTAAAAAAAGCAAAAACATTATGCCTAAATCTGAAAAAACCTTAAAAACTTCATTACTTGGAGCGCTAACTAAATTAAAATAGCCAACAATTGCGCCAGTAATTAAATAAGCCACAATTAAAGGCTGTTTAAATATTTTTAAAATTAAGGCCAAAACTGCGGCAATTAAAATAACTAAAGTTAAATCCAATATGCCAATGCTCATTTTTATTTTTAATAAATATCAATTCGACTACTATAATAAATCATAGCAAAATTTAATAAAAATAGCACTATTTTTAGTTGTGGATAACTTTATTTGACAAAATTAAAATTTAAGTATAAAATATAAATACAATTAAATATTTTAGTATATTACCCTATAAAAGGGGTTTTTTTATGAAAAAATGAGTACTTTTATAAATAAATCCGACGAATATCCAAGTAAACGCAGGCTTTGGGCCTGGTTTAACAATAAAAATTTAATCTTAAAATTAAATTTAAAAATAAACACTAAAATTAAAAAGATTTTAGCTGGACTAATTTTAGGTTTAATTGTTTTTAATGGTTTTTACCCAAAACATATTGACGCTAATTTTCAAAATAATAATTTTGATTCAAAAAACAAAACAGCCTTATTATTAAACGAAAATATTTTAGAAATTAAAAACTATAATTCCACATTATCAACTGAACAAAATTTAATTAATCATCAAAATGATAACGAAATTAAATTATTGCCGTTAAAAATTGCTTTAAAACAAAAAGAAAATTATGAAAAAATTTATTTATGGGTTACAGCTTATTCTTCCAGTCCGGATGAAACTGACGCGGATCCATTTATTACTGCCAGCAATACCCTAGTTCGCGATGGCATTGTAGCTACTAATGTTTTACCTTTTAAAACCAAAATAAAAATTCCAAAATTATTTGGCGATAAAATTTTTACAGTTGAAGATCGAATGCATCAAAGAAAAACAAATATTGTTGATGTTTGGATGGAATCTAAAGAAAAAGCTTTAAATTTTGGAGCGCATTATGTTGAGGTGTTCATTTTAAAAAATCAGGAAGAATTTGCTCAAAAATAAAATTGCTTTAAAATTTTATTATTTAATTATATAATTTTACTTAATGAATGAATTTGTTAGTGTCAGCGATTATTTAAAAGAACTTAAAAAAAGAAATAAAAAATCGCGAGTTTATAAAAAATATCAATTAAATGGTTTAATTATTGCTGATTTATTAAAAGATTGGAGCCATAAATCATTATATATTAAATTAGCCAAAGAAATTGATGATCAAAAATTATTAGAAATTGCAAAATTAGTTAATGAAAATAAAAAAATAAAAAATCCCGGAGCTTATTTTATGGCGATATTAAAAAAAGAAAATTTAATTAAAAAAGAAACAAAACCAAAAACAAAAAAAATTAAAGTCCAAACTTTATTTAAAAATATTAAAAAGAAAAAATCCAATCATTTCCCTAAAAACCAATATAGCTGCCTTCAGTTTAAAAATTTTAAATATAAAAAAAATTTTGTTTGTATCCAGGTTCAGAGCTTCCCGAATATATTGGAACCCAATTTCATTTTCACCACGATTTATAGGAATTAAATTGAAGGCCATAG
>JBMFRD010000053.1:0-3223 GCA_049968295.1 Minisyncoccia bacterium | reverse complement strand
GCCTCAAAAAAATATTTTGCCTTGCCGCCAATTTTAAAATTACTAAATTTATTCAAAGATATGTTTCTTGAAAAATTCATCTGAAATTTGAAATAAAAAGTTTTCAACTTTAGGGGCTGCAAGTGGTGACCTCCAAATTATTTATTTTAATGAATGAGTGCTCTCCCTGCAGCCCCCAAAATTGAAAACTAATTTAATTTTAAAAAAATATTATTCTTTGTCAAACTAAGTCAAACTAAATAATATTAAGGCAAAATTAATATATTTAGACTTACAGCAAATATTGCAATGACAAACAAAACTAAAAACGAAAAAAAGCAAAACAATAAAAACACAAAACTAAAACAATTTTTAATTTTGAATTTTGAATCAATTTTGAATAACTTAATTTTGAAACATCGTTCTTTTTAAATTTAAAATTCTTCGCCAAGGACGGATCCGCCTCAGGCGAAAAATCTCAAAATACAAAACTTAAAAAACGCAAAACTAAAAACGCAAAACGCAAAACAGTAAAAACGTAAAATTTAAAATGAAAACTAAAAACAATTTTTAATTCATCTTTTGCGTTTTACGCTTTTCTTTTTACGTTTTTATTTGTCATTGTGAGAAGTCTAAAGGTCGACGCAACAATTTTACAACCCCGCCTTGTCATCGCGAGCCTCGTATCAGCGAAGCCCCGAAGAATCGGGGTAAACTATGGCGATCTTACAATGATGTTTTAACACTAATGTAAGATTGCTTCGCTACGCTCGCAATGACAATAACGAACGTCATCGCGAGCGAACGAGCGAAGCGAGTGAGCGTGGCGATCTTACAATAGTGTTATTAATACAAAATAATTTGCTTTTTAAAAAAAATGTGCTATAATATAAACAATGAATGAGTGCGAATAAACCTAAGGGTTTTCTTAGGTTTATCCAATCCAAATTATTTAGGCTGAAACCCTGCGCAAGCAGGGTTTTGGCTTTTAAAAGATAAGGTATAGAAAATTATTTTTATTATTTTTATTATTTTTATTATAATGTTTTATTAATTATATAAACAATTATAAAGTTAAATTTTAAATATTTGATTAAACTAACAAACAATTAATAAAAAGTTTGAAGCCGTTATTATTTTTACTATTTTATCTCCACGGCCGTGGAGATAAAATAGTAAAAGCTAAAAAATAGAAAAAGCAATAAAATAAATTAGTTAATTAATTTTAATTATTTTTTTTAGAAATTAATTCCATAAATAAAATTAATTAAATTTTTTAATTATTGTACCGGCTTTATTTATTTTAAAAATATGAACATAGTTTAACATTTTTTGTTCTCTTAAATTTTCAATAAACTCTTCTGGAATTTTCGTTTTACCAATCCAAACACTTTGTTGTAAAAATTTAAAATCTAAATAAACAAGTACGTTTCTTAACCAATCTCTTTTGTATCTTTCTTGTTCAGGGATATCAAAAGTTACAATCATTAAAGAATTTTCTTTTTCTTTTTTATAATAAATTGGAAAGTTTTGTTTTTTAAGTATTTTAAGTTTCTCTAAACCAAGCTTTGTTATACTCCAAATGGATTTTTTATCTTTTTCTTGTTTTTGAATAAATCCTTGTTTTTTAAGTCTATTTAATAAATTATAAAATTTTTGCAATTCTAAATAATTATCTGCCCAATTAGATTTAAATTCAGATGGACCATAAATTATGCTTCTTCTTATTTTACGATAAGAATTATAATAATTGGAAGTAAATATATCTAATAAAGTAGCCGTTGTTTCTGCTCCAGTCTGAAGAATTTCTAAAATTTTAATAATTAAATCTCCTTTTTTAAATAATTTTATTTTTTTATTTTTCATACCAATTTTATATTTAATGCTTTTTAATATTTTTACCTTACTATCTTATCTCAACGGCCGTCGAGATAAGATAGTAAAATATATAAATAATTTCGATTATTTTTTCTTATTGTTATTTATATTTTTTTATTTATAATTTTATATTTTATTTTGAAGCTAATCTTATAATTTCTAAAGCAATGATTTGAGCGGCTTCGGTTTTAGAAAATTTTTTTGCGGCTTCAGTCATTTTTTGATAAATATTTTTATCAGTTAAAATTAATTTAACTTGATTTAAAAATATACTGCTTAATAAATTATCTTCTTCAATAACAACCGCTGCGCCAGTATTAGCATAAGCATAAGCATTTAATCGTTGATGGTCATTTGCAGATTCAAAAATGGGAATAATAATTGATGGTTTTTCAAAAGCAGCAATTTCAAAAATTGAACCAGCGCCAGCGCGCGAAACTATTAAATCTGCCGCAGATAAAGCTAATCCAATTTTTTCATTATTCAAAAAAGGAACAGCTTCGTATCTTGATTTTTTTTCAACTTCAACTGGCAAACTTAAAATTGCGGCTCGGCTTAATTTTTGAACTTCTAAAAAATTTGCTTCGCCAGTTTGATGTAAAACTTGAGTGATTGGCAATAATTTTTCCAAACTAATTAAAATTAATTCATTAATTTTTTGCGCGCCTTGAGAGCCGCCTACAACAAGCATTAATGGAAAATCCGGATTAAATCCTAAATTTTGTTTTGCAATTTTAGAATCAATTTTTTGAGATAAAATTTCAAAACGAATTGGGTTGCCTACTACTGCGGTTTTTGATAAAGGAAAATATTTTTTAGCCTCTTCAAAGCCCAAGGCAATTCTTTTACTAAATCGAGCTGAAAGCAAATTAGTTAAGCCCGGAAAAGCATCAGATTCATGAATGATAACTGGAATGCGATAAAACCAACCGGCAAAAACAACTGGCAAAGCTCCGGGTCCTCCTTTGGAAAAAATAACATCCGGCATTATAAAAAGCATTTTAATTAGGGCGCTTAAAAAACTAAATAAAATTTTAAAAAAGTCCAAAAAATTTAAAAAAGAAAAATATCTTCTTATTTTTCCGGAAATAATATAAATAATTTTAACCCCCCTACCTTCAAAAACTTTAGACCATTCATCTTTTGGCCCCATATAAAAAAATTCTGGTTCTAAATTTAATTTTTCTGTTTCTTTTTGTAATGCCTCCCAAACCGCAATTAAAGGATAAATGTGTCCGCCACTTCCACCTCCAGTTAAAAGAATTCTAATTTTACTCATAAAATTATGATATAAATTCAAAATACAAAAGTCAAAACAATAAAAGCGTAAAACTAAAAATGCAAAAGGCAAAGCGAAAAATGCAAA
>JBMFRD010000052.1:1038-3266 GCA_049968295.1 Minisyncoccia bacterium | reverse complement strand
CTTTTATTTTCAGATTTATTAAAAATAAAACCACCTGAAATTCTATTTGATGTAATTTTACACTTTGGAACTTTATTTGCAGTTATTATTTATTTTAGAAAGTTGATAATACAAAGTTTGAAAAATTTTAAATTATTGTTTTTACGGAATTAACAAACAATTTATTTTTGCCAATGCTTTAATTTTTGTAATTTTATTTGCTTTAATATTAACAGCAAACAATTGGAGTTTATAATTTAAAACCTTAAAACTCTTGTATTTTTTTAAATTTTCTATTATATTAAGTTTATGCCTATAACTAAATCAGCCCAAAAAGCTTTAAGACAAAATATTAAAAGGCGAAAAAGAAATTTAGCCAAAAAAGAAGCTTATAAAAAAGCAATTAAAGAATATAAAAAATTAATTGCTAATAAAAGTTTAGAAGAAGCGCGCAAACAGCTTTCAATTATTTTTAAGCTTTTAGATAAAACCGCAAAAACAAATGTTATTCACAAAAATAAAGCTTCTCGGTTAAAATCCCGACTTTCTAAGCTGTTAGAAAAAGCAAAATCTGAAAAAGCAAATTAAAATATTTTTATTTTAATAATTCTCCTTGTTTAATAATTCCTAAGTGTTTATAAGCATTTGGCAAAACAATTCGTCCAGCAGAAGTTCTTTGTAGAAATCCTAAAGTGATTAAATATGGTTCATAAATATCTTCAATTACGCCTTGATCTTCATTTAAAGCCGCGGCTAAACTTTTTAAACCAACTGGCCCGCCTCTAAATTTATGAATAATTGTTTCCAAAAGACGGCGGTCTTGCGGCTCTAATCCTAATTCATCAATTTCTAAAAGTTCTAATGTTTTTTGAGCTTCTTTTTCAGTAATAATATTAGCTTCATTAACTAAAGCGTAATCTCGGCTTCTTTTTAAAAGTCGGTTGGCAACCCGGGGCGTGGCCCGTGAAGCTTTAGCTAAAATTTCCAAAGCTTCTTTTGTAATTTTAGCATTTAAAATTTTGGCTGAACGTTTTAAAATTTCAATAATATCTTCGAGCTCATAATAAGTTAATCTAAAAGTTGCTCCAAACCTTGATCGTAATGGATGTGAAAGCAAGTTTTCCCGAGTAGTAGCGGCAATTAAAGTAAAGGGTGGCAAATCAATAGTTAAGCTTCTAGCTGCCGGACCCTTGCCAATAATTAAATGCAATTTGCGCATTTCCATTGCTGGATACAAAACTTCTTCAATTAAACGATTAATTCTATGCGCTTCATCAATAAATAAAACATCTTTATCTTCTAAATTAGTTAAAACCGCGGCAATATCACCCATTTTTTCAAGAGCTGGTCCAGAAGTGATTTTAATTTTCCCGCCTAATTCTTCAGCAATTAAATAAGCTAAAGTTGTTTTGCCTAAACCAGCTTGACCAGAAAGCAAAATATGATCCATAGCTTCGTTGCGGCGCCGGGCAGCCTCAATCATTATTTTTAAATGACGTTTAATTTTTTCTTGGCCAATATATTCATTCCAATTTTTTGGCCGAAGCATTTGGTCTATGGTTTTGTCTTCAATATTTATATTATTTTTAATCATTTTTGCGATTTTTATTTTAATTAAAATTATGTTATACTATATTATAGCATAAAATTAATAACTGTAACAAAATTTAAATTAAAACGTTTATTATAAACAGGGGGTTTAAGCTGTTGCGGTTATTAATTGAATTTATTAATTAGCAGGTTAAGATTTGACATTTTTTTTATTTTATGCTATTATATATAAAAATGGAATAATAGTTTGATTCGCACCTGGGGGCAAAGAGCTGTTTATTGTTTAAGGACGATTAGGTTTCGACGTAATCTATCCGCAAAAACAGCTTTTAAACTCTTTTTATTTTTAAAAATTGCCTTTTTTGGCAAAGCCCCCAGATGCGAGTTAAACTAATTTTAATTAATTAACTCCAATTAATTGGACCAGTTGCTGATTCTACTTCTTCAAAAGTAGTTATGCCGGAAATTACTTTTAAAATTCCATCTTGCTGCATAGTAGTCATTTGATTTTTGTCGGCTAATTTTTTAATACTTAACCACGAAGCGTCTTTTAAAATTAATTGTTCTAATTCTGGACCGCTTTCAAAAAATTCAAAAATACCAATTCGGCCTTTGTATCCTGTCATATTGCATTTTTCGCAACCAACTGGTTTATAAATTGAGATTTCTTTATATAAATCTTTATTTACTCTTTCTGG
>JBMFRD010000052.1:0-900 GCA_049968295.1 Minisyncoccia bacterium | reverse complement strand
TGATCCTAAATCAATTAAGCGGGGAATAGCGCCAATAGCGTCATTAGTATGTAAGGTTGATAAAACCAAATGCCCGGTTAAAGCAGCTTGCAAAGCAATATCAGCGGTTTCTTTGTCTCTAATTTCGCCAACTAAAATAATATCTGGGTCTTGGCGCACCACTGCTCTTAAACCCGAAGCAAAAGTATAATTTACATCCGGATTAACTTGGGTTTGCTCAATGCCTTCAATTTTATATTCAATTGGATCTTCAATGGTGATAATTTTAATTTCTGGATCATTAATTTTTCTTAAAATTGTATATAAGGTTGTAGTTTTTCCAGAGCCAGTTGGTCCGGTATTTAAAATCAAGCCATTTGGTTTTTTAATATTTCTTTCTAAAATTTTTAAATCATCTGGTCTAATTCCTAATTTATCAAAATCAACTAAAATTGCTTCTGGGTCTAAAATACGCATTACAATTGTTTCTCCAAATTCAGAAGGGATAATAGAAACCCTCATTTCAATTTCTTTTCCGCCTAAATTAATTGTAAATCTGCCATCTTGAGTTTCTTCATGAACATTAATTTTAAGGCCGGAAAGCAGTTTTATTCTGGAAACTAAAGCATTATAATTTTTTAAAGGAATTTGATCATAAACATCATTTAAAACGCCATCAATTCTAAAACGAAGCCGTGCCCCATTTTCTTTAGCTTCAAAATGAATATCTGAAGATTTATTAGAAATTGCACCGGCTAAAATTAATTGCAAAAGATCAGTAACACTAGTCGAAGAAAAATTTATTTTTTTAAATTCTTCTTGAAGAGCAATTAAATTAGAAAATTGAGCTATTAATTTTTCTAAATTAGATTTGGTAATTTCAACTTTGCCAGTTATTTTAGCTTGTTGCTCGGGAATAAA
>JBMFRD010000051.1:0-3952 GCA_049968295.1 Minisyncoccia bacterium | reverse complement strand
AAATCCTTTTAGTAAAGTATAGCCATAGCCCTGTTTATTTTCTTTTACTACTTTTGCTCCTAATTTTTTTGCGATTTCTGAAGTTTTGTCGTTAGAATTGTTATCAACTACAATTATTTCAAAAACTTCTTTGGGAATAGAATTAATTACCTTGGAAATAGTTTTTTCTTCATTATAACAAGGAATAACTACTGAAATTTTATTCATTGATTAATTTTAATTTTTTGTTTTAAATAAATCAAGTGTTCAAAATAAAATTATTGTAAGGTCGCCACATTTTACTTCGATTAGTCAGGACTCCGAAGCATCGGGGCTCGGGATGATGCTGTTTTTGTCATTGCGAGCCTAAGACATCGGAGTGAAATAATCTTGCTTTTATTTCACTCGAAGTCAAAACATAAAAAATGTAAAATTTAAAGGGCAAAACTAAAATTTTTAATTTTAAAATATCTTTCTAAGGTATTGTTTTATTTTTTGTTTTGGTGTATAATTAAATTAGTTCCCTTGAACCATTTTCTTCTCCTGATGAAGCGCCGCTGAAATTTATGCGGCGCCTTTTTTTAGTTTTTTAATTTCTTCAAAAATTGGTTCTTTTAATAAATAAAGCAAGGCAAAATAAAATGCGCCGGAAATTAAAATATTTATTAATACTTGTAAGTTAAATAAATTAAGTGCAAAGCTTAAAATTCCCATTAAAATTGCGGCCAAAGCTCCTTTTTTTATTAATGGCAAAAATTGAAATGGGTTGATTTGTTTCATTTTTATCCATAAATAAGCATTACTTACAAATTGAGCCAAAAAAGTTGCCCAAGCTGAACCTAAAATTCCAAAACGAGGAATTAAAATTAAATCTAACAAAACATTTAAAAGCGCTCCAATGCCGGTATAAACACTTAAATATTTTTGTTTATCATAAGCAAAAATAGCATTCATTAAAATTGCAGCATAAAAATCAATGGAAATAGTTAAAGCTAAAACTGCAAAAGAAGATGCGCCTAAAACATATTCTTTTCCAAAAATAAAAAGCATAATTGGTTTAGCTAAAATTAATCCGCCAATAGTTAATGGAAAAGCAATTAAAGATAAAACTTTTATTCCGCTTTCTAAAAGATATTTTAGCTTTAGATCGTCTTTATTAGCTAACCTTGAAAAAGCCGGAATTAAACTTAAAGTTATAATTCCGGGCAAAACATAAAGCAATTGAATAATACGTAAAGCTGCGGCATAAATTCCAACTTGAGTAGCGTCTAAAAACCAGCCAATTAAAAAAATATCAGTATTAGTTAAAAATATTGATAAAAATCCAGATAAAGCAAATGGCCAAGCCGCAAAAAGAATTATTTTTATAAGTCCGGGTGAAAAATAAGAAAAAATATTTTTAAAATAATTTTTAAAAGTCCAAAGCGAAACTAAAGACCCTAAAATTGTGCCAAAAACATAACCTAAAGCAAAAGATTTAACATTGGGATTAATTTTTAAAAACAAAAATCCAAAAACTAAAATTCCAATATTAGTTAAAATATAAATCCCGGCTTCGCGCTCCATTTTTTCTTGACTGCGAGAAATAGCAAAAGTAAATTCACGTAAAATATCAAAAGCTAAAATTAAAGCCACAAAAGGCAAAAGCGGTAAAACTTCTTTTATTTTTACAATATAAGGTCCGAGAAAAACAATAATTAAAATTCCTAAAACAATTAAAATTAATTTTAAAACAAAAGCAGTTCCTAAATATTTTTTTCCATTTTCTCCGCTTTGTTTTGAAAATTCGCGTAAAATTATTGGATTTATTCCAAAATCCATAAAAATAGATAAAATTCCGGTAATAGTTAAAGCATAAGAAAAAATACCCCAGCCTTCAGCGCCTAAAATTCGAGCGCCATAAATAATAATTATGGCTCTAAAAACCCGGCCAAAAATATTTGAAACTGAAAGCCAAAAAACATTTTTAAAAACAGTTTGGCGCAAAGTTTTATTTTCTAATAAAAATGATTTTATTTTTTTAAACATTTTATTATAATTAATTTAACATAATAATATATATTTTAAAAATTTTTATGAAAATAGTTGTTTTAGCTGGCGGTTCTGGTCAAAGACTTTGGCCAGTTTCAAGAAAAAATAATCCAAAACAATTTATTTCAATTTTAGGAAATAAAAGTTTAATTAAATTAACAGTTGAAAGACTTTTAAAAGTTTTTAATAAAAAAGATATTTTAATTGTTTTAAATAAGAAATTACTAAAAGAAGCAAAAAAGCAATTACCTTATTTATCTAATTCTAATTTTATTATTGAACCGCAAAAAATAAGTACAACTGCAGCCATTGGTTTGGCGGTTTATAATATTTATAAAAAAAATCCACAAGAAATTATAGTTACTATGGCCTCAGATCATTATATTGGAAACGATCAAGAATTTTTAAATAGTTTAAAACATTTATTTAAATTTATAAAACAAAACCCGCAATCTATTTGTCTTTTTGGCATTAAACCAACATATCCAGAAACTGGTTATGGTTATATAGAAACAACAAAAAATTTTAAATTAATTGATGATAAAAAATTTTTAAAAGTTAAAAAATTTATTGAAAAACCAAATTTGAATTTAGCTAAAAAAATTTATTCTTTGTCTTCTTTCTTTTGGAATGGGTCTTATTTTGCATTCCGAGCAGATTATATGGTTAATTTATTTAAAAATTTTATTCCGAAAAGTCATAATATTTTTTTAAAAATATTAAAAGGACAAAATAAGGCTTTTAATTTTATTGATTCTAGACCTTTTGAATATTCTATTATTCAAAATATAAAAAATAATATTTTTGTTTTGCCGGTTAATTTTGAATGGGCAGATGTTGGCCATTGGGCTTCAGTAAAAGAAATTCAATCTAAAAAAAGTGATGAAAATGTGGTTTTGGGTTTACATCATTATCTTAATACTAAAAATTGTCTGTTGTATAATTACAGCAATAGATTTTTAACAACAATTGGCATAAAAAATATTTTAATTATTCAAGTTGAAGATGGGGTTTTGGTTTGTCATAAAGATTTTGCTCAAGATGTTAAAAAAATGGTTGAAGAAATTTCAAAAAAATCTTATTTTAAAAAATTTTTATAAATCAAATTTTAAGATTTTATAATTTTATAATCGTTTTGAAATAATTTTTGAGTGATTTTAAAAATACCATAAGTAATAAAAGGCGAGGCAAAAACATCAATAGAATAATGGCTGTGTGCCAGTAAAACGCTAATTCCAAAAAATATTGATGCAAAAATAAAAAATTTTCGCCAAAATTTATTATCCCAAAAAATTAAAGCCAATAAAAATGGAAAACCAACATGACCCGAAAAGAAAAAATTACCTTCAAAAGTTAAATTATTATAAAAATTAAAACCAAAATATTTTTCAGTAAATGGGATATAATGCGGATATGCACCTAAAGGAGTTAAATTCATAAAAAATGCGCGAATAATAATGAATAAAGCCGCAGCTTTAATGCTAAATAAAATATATTTTGGATTTAAAGCAATTAAAATCCAGGAAAAAATCCAAAAAAGCAAAGCGCCTTGAACAATAATTATTTGAGTATTTACTACTGGTAAATTATCTAAAAATAAATCTTTGGCTGGATTGGAAGAAAATGATTTTTGCATTGAATATTGGCCTAATCCAATTTGAATAATTAAAGCCAAAGTCATTAAAACTAGCCCTAAAATTAAGGATTTAAATCGATCATTAGTCCAAAAACCGCGATGGTTTTTAAAAATATTTAGCATATAAAGTGATTATAACATCAAGATTTTAAAATTCAAAAATAAAAGATGAATTATGAATTTTTAATTTAAATATAGATTCTAGATTCTATTTTCTACTTTCTAGATTCTAGATTCTTTTTATTGCTTTGCGCTTTACGTTTTAAATTTTACGCTTTTATTCTTTTGCCTTTTGCGCTTTGCGTT
>JBMFRD010000050.1:0-4074 GCA_049968295.1 Minisyncoccia bacterium | reverse complement strand
TTAGAAATTAAAAATTGTCTTTTTTTTCTTTTGCATTTTGCATTTTTAGTTTTGCGTTTTTTACGTTTTGAATTTGAGCAAAGCGAATGTTTTAATAATTCAATCATCCAAAATTATAAATTAAAAATTGTTTTTCCGTTTTTAATTTTAAATTAATTTCTCGTAATATTTAAAGCTATTCCAGACATTGTCATTAAAACTGCTAAAGAAGTGCCGCCATAGCTAACAAAAGGCAATGGTATTCCGGTTGGAGGAAAAAATCCAATTAAAACCGCAATATGAATAATAGACTGAATTCCAATAATTAAACCAAAACCACATAAAATTAATTGGCCAAATCTTTCTTTATATTTAATTGCTAGCCAAAATAATCTAATCACTAAAAAAGCCAAAGTTAAAACTAAAAATGATGACCCAATAAATCCTAACTCTTGAGATGAAACAGCAAAAATAGAATCTCCCAATGGCTCAGGCAAAGTTTTAGCTTTAGTTGTAGATTTTCCAAAACCAAACCCAGTTAAACCTCCAGAACCAACCGTAATTAAAGCTTGATTAAGATGATAAGCGCCGCCATAAATATCTTCATTGGGATTTAAAAAACTCTGAATTCTTTGAAAACGATATCCTGAGCCAAAAAAATATAAAATTCCAATGCCAATCATTCCTACAAAAAATATTAAAGAAAAATATTTTAATCTTGCTCCACCAATTAAATATAATAAAGCTCCACTGCCCAATACAATCATAATAATACTAGTTGCTGGTTGAATATAAAGCAAAAAACCAATTAATCCAGAAACAACAATAAACGGCAAAAAGCCTTTAAATAAATCTCCAGTTCTATTTGCCCGAACATTAGAAAGCCAGGCCGCAACATAAAAAATATAAGTTATTTTTAACAACTCCGAAGGCTGAAAAACAATTGGCCCAAGTCTTAACCAACGAGATGAACCGCCAAAATTTAACCCTAAAGGACTAAATTTTACTAAAATTAACAAAAAAATATTAATAATTAATAACAATAAAGAAATTTTTTTATAATTTTTATAATTAAAAAAATATCCAAATAAAAAACCAAAAAAGCCGGGTAAAAAACCATACAAAATTTGCCTTTTTAAATAATAAAAACTATCATCAAATTTTTCTTTGGCAATTGATGACGAAGCACTGGCTAAAATAATTAAACCAAAAACTACTAAAATAAAAATTACAGCTAATAAAGGATAATCTGGTTCTTGATTAAATTTTAAAATTTTTTTCATCATTTTATAATTATGATAATTATTGAGTTAAAATTAATGGCCCATTTTCTAAAATAGCTACAGTATGCTCATAATGAGCAGTAAAAGAATTGTCTTTGCTTTTAAAACTGCCATCTTTTTTTTCAACAACCTCACCTTTGCCCAAAACAAACATTGGCTCAATTGCTAAAACCATCCCAACCTGAAGTTTAATCCCCTTTTTAGGCGTGCCAGTATTTAAAACTTGAGGCTCTTCGTGCAAATTACGGCCAATACCATGACCAGTTAATTTATCAGCCACACTAAAACCATATTTTTTAGCTGTTGATTCAATGGCATAACCAATATCGCCTAAAGTATTATTTGGATATAAAAATTTTAAAGCATTATAAAAAGCTTCTCTAACTGCTAAAATTAATTTTTCTTCTTCGGGTTTTATTTCTTGGACTCCAATTGTATCTGCCATATCAGCGTAAAAACCTTGATATTTTAAACCAATATCTAATTTAACCAAATCGCCCGAAGCAATTAAATCATTTGAAGGAATGCCATGAACTATTGTTTCGTTTTTAGAAATACAAATTGCTGCTGGAAAACCATTGTAATTTAAAAAAGCCGGTTCAGCTTTTTCTTCTTTTACTAATTTTAAAAATAAATCATCTAAAAATTTAGTTTTAATTCCGGGTTGGATTTCTTTTTTTAAAGCTCCCATTATTTTAGCCAGCTTTTTTCCAGCCTCAGACATTATTTTAATTTCTTCTTTAGTTTTTAAGTTTATCATTTTTTAGAATTTATAATTTTTTTAATTTTATTAAAAATTTTATAAGGAGCTGGTCGAGCATCAATAACATGCAACTTAAAACCGCTTTGTTTAATAAAATTAAAAATTGGCTCAGTTCTATTTTTATATTCTTCAAATCTAATTTTAATAATTTTAGAGTTATCTAAAACTCTTTTATAAAAAGTTCCGCCGCAAACCGGACAATGCTTAATATTTTTTATTTTAAAATATTGGCTTAAAAGCGTATAACCGCAAAATTTGCAAATTAAACGATGACTATTTCTTTTTAAAGCTTCTTGTTCTTTTAACTTTAATTCAATAAAAAATAAATTGTCTTTACCATACATTTTAATTAACCACGGAATTTCTTTTTGAGCTTCATATAAAGTTCGAGGCGATCCGGAAAAAATAATTCCAAAACCAGCTCGCCAAATTTTTAAAATTCCCTTTTTAATTTCAGAAACAACAAAACTGGGAGTATTTAATCGACCGCTTTTAAAAATCTTTTTTTCTTTTTCAATTATTTTTTCACTTTGCCTTTCGGGATCAAATAAAATTCCTTCTAAAAATCTGCCGGTGTCAAAATGAATAACATTAAAATGTTCAGCTAAAAGTTTAGCTTGAGTTGTTTTGCCTGAACCCGGCGAACCAAAAATAACAATAGCAATTTTTTTCATAACTAAATTTTAACAAATTTAAATATTAAATTCAAAATGAAAAATTTAAATCAAATAAGTATGCTTTTATTTAATTTTAAACTATGATATTTTTAAAACGATTTTAAAAATCGCAATTTAAATAAATTTTTGATAAAATAAAGATTATAAAATATGAATAAAAAATTAATTTTTAATTTAGATTTTTTCCTTTTTATTATTTTAGCTTTAAATTTAATTTTGCACTTTTTAAATTTTTTGCCTAAAAATATTGATCTTATAATTTTAATTACTTTAAATATAATTGCTACTCTACCAGTTGTTTTAAGCGCTATAAAATCTTTAAAAGACAAAAAGGTTTCGGTAGATCTTTTAGCCGGCATTGCTTTAATTGCTTCGCTTTTATCTAAAGAATGGCTTTCAGCAATTTTTATAAATTTAATGCTTGTTTCAGCTAGGATTTTTTCTGCTTATACTGACGCTAAATCAAAAAACGCAATTCAAAGTTTATTAAAACTTAAACCAAAAAAAGTTAAAATTAAAAAAGAAAATAATATTATTGAAGAACCTGTTGAAAAATTAAAAGTTAATGATTTAATCATTATTGAAGCTGGCGAAAGAATTCCAGCTGATGGCATTATTGAAAAAGGCCAAGCTGAAATTGATCAGTCTTCTTTAACCGGCGAATCAATACCTGTTTTTAAAAAAGAAAAAGATCAAGTTTTAAGCTCAACTCTTTTAATTTCCGGCACAATTATGGTTCGCGTTTTAAAAATCGGCCAAGATACAACTTTTAGCAAAATAATTCAATTAGTAGAAAATTCAATCAAAAATAAATCTGAAATAACTACTTTAACAGACAAATTTGCAAGTTGGTACATTACCTTAACTTTAATTATTAGTGTATTAATTTATATTTTTTCAAAAAATTTAAATTTAGTTTTATCAATTTTATTGGTGACTTGCGCTGATGATATTGCAGTAGCAATTCCAATGGGATTTTATGCCGCAGTTGGAGCAGCGGCAAAAAAAGGAATAATTATTAAAGGCAGTAATTTTTTAGAGGGAATAAAAAAAGTTAAAATACTTTTGCTGGATAAAACCGGCACCCTAACAAAAGGCCAATTAAAAATTCAATATATTATTCCTTTTGAAAATTATGATCAAAAAGATGTTTTAAAATATGCTGCTATTGGCGATTTTTTTTCAGAACATCCAATTGCTAAAACAATTTTAGCTGAAGCTAAAAAACAAAAAATTGAAATTAAAAAACCTGAAAAATTTAATGAAATACCGGGCGAAGGCTTTAAATCAACATATAAAAATAAACAAATTATTATTGGGAAAATAACCTTTTTGGAAAAAAATAAAATTTTAATTTCAAAAAATCAACTTG
>JBMFRD010000049.1:0-4099 GCA_049968295.1 Minisyncoccia bacterium | reverse complement strand
ATCAAAAAAACAAAATACAATAGCCATTGAGTAGTTATCTGCGATGCTCACTGTTTTTGTTGTCGCGGTGAAAATATCATTAGGATTGTCGCCGAAACGACTTTTGATTTGTATGTACATCGTCTTCAAACTCCCTTTTTCCTTAACAATTAGATCGATCCCTTCATCGTCGGAAAGCGGTTTATAACACGAAAGAGTTGTGTCACCATAAAGCGTGATAAGTTCAGCGATTCTTGCTTCGGCGATGTCTCCTTTCTGTTTTGTAGAAACATCTTTTGAAACTTTGTAGATTTTTTCCTCTTTCTTTTCAATTCTCGTTTCGGCAACAATTTTATATTCAGGATTCAGTCCAAAAGTAGAAGGGGCTGTTTTGATAAAACGCGATTTGTCTTTTTTGCTGTTTATATCAACGATCAGCTGAGCATTCATCGTTGCTTCTGGTGTTTTGCCGGCGGTTTTAAGCCAGCCGCGCTCCAAAGCGATTTTCGTAATCTCTTTGCTGTGAAGCGGTTTGCCCGCTTCTTTCAAAATTTGATAGGCGATGTCTTTGAAAGAGTTCATAATTTAAAAAGTAGTTTATTTTTCAGTGTCTTTATTTAAAAGTAGTTTATCATTCAGTGCCTCTTCAAAATCTTGCTTAAGTTGTTCGTTATAAAAGGGTAAGCTTACAATTTTAAAATCTTCATTTTCCCACTCAATTTTGATTTTTGCCTCTTTTTCCAATCTTAAAATAAATTCCTGTTTCCACGGTTCGTTTTTAATATAAATATTATCTTTTGGTTCAAGAAAAATCTGCCGAGACTCAATTTTTTTATCTCTCCTTCTTCTTAAAAACAAAACAAAGTCTGGATAAAAAGCCTGCCCGTCATCAAAATTGTAAATCGCCCAAAATTGTTCATTTCGGATTAAAGCTATTTCATCGTACTTCTCTTTCAGTTTTTGATAATAACTATCAAATTGTTTTAAAAACTCCAATTCAAGTGATGTTCCCCAAAAATCTTCTTGAGCAAACCAATTTTTATTCATAATATCCATCATTTCTCTTATTGAACTTAATCTGTTGCTTCCCTTATCAAACGAAATGGTCTTTTTACGAAGCTTTCTTTTAATTTCTTCCGGCACAAAATCTTTTGTGCCTTCGTATCGTCTATAACCATTTTTCATTTCTTCGGCTATAGTGCCTAAAACTGAATTTAAAATCTCAACTATTGCTTGAAAATATCTAACATCATTTTTTTTAATGGCTTCTACGTCTTTTTTATTTCCCGTAATTTTTATCTGAACAGAGCCTAACCAATTATTTCCAATAAAATCCTTGATAGATAATAGATTCGGAATAAACTGCTTTAAATTATCAAAATAAAAAAATTTATTTTTATCTAAAGCAAACCGGACAACATTAACGGGTAGTGAATTAATTTTTATTGTTTCGCTATCAAGCGTTTTGCTATCAAGCGCAACTTGTTGCTCTAAAACTTGTTGCTTTAAAGTAAGTTTATTTCCCAATAGTTCTTCTTCCTTGGTAAAATAAGTCGGTAGTTTATATTCATAAAATTCCTTTACTTTAAAATCGCTAAATTTTTTAAATTTAGTTTTCTCAACTGACTGTAATTTGTTTAGAAAAATTTTGCCGTTCTGCCAAAAATAAGTTTTCTTAAAATCTTCTTTAATATTAATCTCTTTTTCTTCCCTTTGTTTTTCCATAGCGCCCATTTTAATAAGCGTGGATTTGATCTCGCTTACATATTTTGGCTGATGCAAACAATGATAGTATAGTTGTTCTAAAATTCGCAGGTGATTACCAATATCATTATCAAATTTTCGTTTATACATATTTTGCTCCGGATTCAAAATAAAAGGCCAATACCGCATACCTCGTCCAATTAGTTGGGCTTCGGCAATTGTGGTCTTGCCTGGGCGGTTATTTTTTGTGTCCCTTGTTTCATAAAGCCGCACAATATCAAAAAGATTTAATACATCCCACCCCTCATTTAACATATCCACCGCAAAAATAGCCCTAATTTCATTATTGTAATCCTCAAGCGAATTAACTAAAATTTGTTTTTCTTCGCTGTCTTCTTTGGAATTAACCGCCAAACATTTCTCCGGTGCAAAATCATTTTTAAGCTCGGCTACTAAATTTTCTAAAGAAATATCATTTTCCTTAAAATAATTAAAGGCGTTTTTGATTGAAGGTGGAGCGTTTTGTTTTATCTTTTCTAAATCTCTAACTTGCAAGTTATCAATTAGTTTTCTAAATTTTTCTTCATTAATTTTGCTCTCAACAATAGTTTTTGACTTGAAAAGAATAACCGGTTTTAAATGTAATTTATGTTTTTCGGCTAATTTTCTTCTATACTGGCTTAAAATTACTGCCCGCAAGGCGCGTTCCATTGGATTTTTAATATCCGCCTCTAAAACCTCAATTTCTTTCGAATATCCGTCTTCTCTAAAATGGACCAAATCATACTTAAAAATAATTTTGTCTTCGTATTTTTCTTTTATTTTCGGCTGTTCCAAATCCATCGTAGCGGTATATTCCAAAAGAATGTTTTTCATTTTTCCGTCTTTATTTCTCTTCGGCAAAATTTTTTCTCTTATAGTTATTTCCCACGCCTTTAATTCTTCTTTTTCTTCTTTATTTAACCCTTTAACTTTTTCTAAATCCAAACCTTCTATTTTAAAAAGGCGCTGTTGAGTATTGTTGTTTTTCAATTTTGTATAAGCTTGATAATGATGCGCCTCATCGGCAATCAAAACTACCTCTTTACCTTCAAAATCTTCTTCCGCCAAAGCATTTTCTTTTGACTTATTCATTCTTTCGTGCAGAGTATTAATAGTTGTAAACATAATATTTATATCGTCCTCAACAATATCAGCCAAACTTTTTATTTCTCTTATTCTCACTTCCTTACCATCAATAACAATTTTTTCCGCGAAAAGATATTTTGAAGACAAGGGATTTAAAAAATTCTCTCTGGTTTTTTCTAAAATATTGTTACGATGGACAAAATAAATAAAAATTCGGTAGCCCATTTTATAAAGCGCTAAAATATTGGCAGCGATAATCAAAGTTTTGCCGGAGCCAGTCGCCATATTAAATAACAAATGAAGCGGCGGCTGTTGTTTTTGAATGGGACAATCATTTGATAAATAAACAGCAAATCGTCCCAGCGCCTCTTTTTGGTATTCGCGCAACTCAAATTTCGGATTGAGATTCTGGACTATTTCGTTATCAATCCGCTCAGTAAAAAATTCTTTTTTAAACGAATCAAAAGTTTCGTAGAGCATAATTAAACACTTTTAATTTCTTCTAGTAAATTCTCTATAGCTTCATTTATATCTTTAGTATTTAATTGATCTGGAAATTCTTTTTATAGTTATAGCAATAATCCAATCACCATAATTGTTTACTATAAAATCGTGCCATCTTTTTAGTTTTTCTTTATAATCCTTTTTCATGTCCTCATCCATAGATTGGTAAGCATTAAAAATTCTTTTTAAAATAAAATTAACCTGCACAATCTTTGCGTTTAACGAAACTAGTGAATCAATTATTCTATACTTTTGTTTTTCAATAAAATCTATCTTTTTCTGCTTCTTGTATTGCCGGACTGCTACACAAATACCAATAACAACAGCTAAAAGAGCTGCAATTGTTGAATTATTAAAAAATTGATAAAAAAACTTACTTTCCATAAAACTCCTTATTTAATTTCTTATCCCCCTCGCTCACTCTATATTCCTCATCATCAATTTCGCTGTAATTAACATAAAGATGGTTTTTATCTAAACACTCAAGCAAGAATCTTTTCTGATCTTCAATTGATAAATCAGCAAAATCCTTTGCGTGAGCGTCAATTGTTTTAACATCGACCTTATAGCTCAAAAATGCTTTTTCTTTCATTGTTTCCCATAATTTTTTAAGTTCCTCTTTTGTTTTTGCTTTCTGGATTTTCTCTACAAAATTCTCATTCCATTTCATAAGTTCTAAATAAACAAAATCGCCTCGATTGTTATCGCTCATAACTTTTATTATTCTCTTTTTGCATACTTCTATATGTTCATCTAATTGTTCTACTAATATAAATTTTCGATT
>JBMFRD010000048.1:0-4186 GCA_049968295.1 Minisyncoccia bacterium | reverse complement strand
CTTTAATGTTTAAAACATTTTAAAATTCAATCATTCATTTGAAATTCAAAATTAGAAATTAAAAATTGTCTTTTTTTGTTTTGCATTTTGCATTTTTAGTTTTGCATTTTTTACGTTTTGAATTTGAGCGAAGCAAAGATGATAATTTTTGTGCCCTGTGAGGGAGTTGAACCCCCAACCGTCTCCTTAAGAGGGAGCTGCTCTGCCAATTGAGCTAACAGGGCAATTTATTAATTTATTATAAATAATTTTTATTTTTTATCAAAATAATTTATAATTTTTTTATGAATAAAAAAATTATTTATTTAATTTTAATTTTGGCTATTGCCGCTTTTTTTAGGTTTTATAATTTAACCATTATTCCGCCCGGACTTTATCCAGATGAAGCCATGAATGGCAATAATGCCATAGAATCTTTGGAAAATAATCATTTTAAAATTTTTTATCCGGAAAACAATGGCCGTGAAGGATTGTTTATAAATATTCAAGCTTTATTTTTAAAATTAATTCAAAAAAACGAGCCGTGGGTGTTGCGACTGCCATCAGCTATTTTTGGGTTTTTAACAGTTTTAGGAATTTATTTTTTAGCTTTAGAATTATTTAAAAAAATAAAAAATTATAAATTAGAAAAAGATTTAGAAGAAGAAAATAAATTAAAAACAAGCAATCAATTTAATTTTAATGAAAAAATAGCCTTGTTTTCAGCTTTTATTTTGGCTACTTGTTTTTGGCATATTAATTTTTCGCGCATTGGTTTTCGGGCAATAATGGCTCCGTTTTTATCAGTTTGGGCAATTTATTTTTTGCTTAAATCTTTAAATAATTTAAAAAACAAAAATTTTTATGTTTATGCTATTTTGGGCGGAATATTTTTTGGTTTAGGATTTTATACTTACATTGCTTACCGCATAATGCCTTTGCTTTTACTGCCAATTTTTTGGTTTTATTTTAAAAAAACAAAATTAGAAAATTTAACTAAAAATTTTTATTTTAACTGGTCTATTTTTCTTTTAACCACTTTTTTTGTCGCCTTGCCAATTGGAATTTATTTTTTAAAAAACCCCAAAGATTTTTTTGGCCGAACAACTCAAATTTCAATTTTCAATTCAGGCCATTTATGGCAAGATTTATTTTTAAATATTTTAAAAACTTTAGGAATGTTTAATTTTGTTGGCGATTTTAACTGGCGGCACAATTTAGCTGGCAAACCAGAATTAGATGCTATAATTGGTTTATTCTTTTTACTTGGCATTTGGCTTTTAATTAAAAATAGAAAGGATGAAAATATTAAATTTATTAACTGGATTTTATTTAGTTGGTTTATTTTAGCAATGCTGCCAGTAATTATTTCCAATGAAGGCCTGCCGCATGCTTTGCGCGCTATTTTAATGCTGCCGCCAGTTATAATTATTTCTGCTTTTGGCGGAATAATGCTTTATGAAAAATTAATGTCTTCGCCAAAAATTTATCAAAATATAAAAAATCAAAAGTTAGTTTCTGCTTTATCAATTATTTTGCTTTTAGTGGTTTTATTAAATAGTTACAGTAATTATTTTATTGTTTGGGCAAATAATCAAAATACCAAAGACGCTTTTAGCGCTAATTATGTTGAGCTCGGAAAAACTTTAAATTCTTTGCCAAAAGAAATTAAAAAATATATCGTGGTTGAAGCTCAAGGAGTTTTGGTTAAAAACATACCAATGCCAGCGCAAACTGTTATGTTTATTACTAATACTTACTTAGAAAAATATCAAAAAGAAAAAAATATATTTTATATTTTACCGGAAAAACAAAATGAAATTCCAAGCGGCGCTTTAATTTTTAATTTAAAATAATTTTAAAAGATTAACTTTTAATTTTCTTCTTTCTTTTTAAAAACTATAAATTTATAGCCCAAAAAGTTCCAAAGCAAAGCGCTAAATATTCCGCATAAAGCGCCAATATTTGCCCAAAGATTGGGAGAAATAAATCCGGGCCTAGTTATACCATTAACCACAAAAGAAGCAACTGAAATATTTACAAATCCGCCAATAATAGCAATAGTATAAAATTTTGCCGCTTCGCCAACTTTTGGCCCGCTGTCAGCGCTAAAAGTCCAAGATCTATTCCAAAAATAACTATTAGTTGTGCCGCCTAAAAATGAAATTGCTTTAAAAACTGTATACCACCAACCAGCGGCAATTTCGCTTAAAAAAATAAGTAAATTTAAAATTCCAAAATCAACAAAACTATTTAATGTTCCCACTGCGGCAAATTTAGCAAATTGATAAATAACCGGAATATATTTTCCAATTAAATAAGCAATAAATAAAGCTAATGGCGCTAAAATTAAAAAACCAAAAAACGCTCCAATTCGCAAAGCTAAACTTGGAGCTTGAACTAAATTTTGAATCATTGGTTGAACCAAAATACCGACCAAAGCGCCAATAATTGTGACTAATTTTAAATCTTTTTTATCCATAAATTTATATTTATTTTAGACCTTTATTTAAAATTTGAATCATTTTTGAAAATTCTTCCGCTCGAATACTTGCCCCACCAACCAAAGCCCCAGAAATTTCTGGCCGCATTAAAAAATCTAAAACATTTGAACTATTGACTGATCCGCCATATAAAACTTTTGTTTTTTTAAAACCTAAATTAAAAATAGTGCTTTTAATAAAATTTATAATTTTTGCCGCATTTAATGGGTTATCAGCTATGCCAATGCTACTTGTAGAAATTGCCCAAAGCGGCTCATAAGCAATAATTATTTCTTTGTTTGTAAATTTTTTATTATTTAAAATTAAATCAAAATCTTTTTTAATTTGATTTAAAATAAATTTTTGCGATGACTCTATCCCCTGTTTTCTAATTTTATAATTTTCACCAACGCATAAAATAGGAATTAAATTATTTTCCAAAACTGCTTTTAACTTTTGGGCAATTAATTCATCTTTTTCAGCCAAATATTCTCTTCTTTCAGAATGGCCTAAAATAACATATTTTACGCCAATATTTTTTAACATTTTTGGAGAAATTTCACCGGTAAAAGCTCCGCTGGCTTTATAAAAAACATTTTGACTGCCAAAATCAATTTTGTTTTTTGAAAAATCAATTAAAGGTTTTAGCCAAACAACCGGCGGACAAACTATAGTTTTTATTTTTTTATTTGAAAAATTTTGGCTTAAAACTTTTTTTAAAATTTCTTTTGACTCCTCCAAACTTTGAGGATTCATTTTCCAATTAGCAATTAAAAATTTAGTCATAGATTTATTATATTAAATTCTTATTTTTTTACCAAATTTATAAATAACATCTTTACGTTCCACCACAATTGTCCAATTTCTTTTTTGAGCATAATTAAATAAAACTTTATTGGGATTAAAACAAATTGGACGTTCAACCATTTTTAAAAATGGAATGTCAGATTCAGTATCGCCCATTCCAATTGAACCGCGCAAAGTTAAATTTTCTTTTTCAATTGCTCTTTTTAAAATTTTAGATTTATCAAAAATTAAATCTTGGTGCAAGGTTTTGCCAGTTAATTTTCCATCTACGGCTTCAAGCACCCGGCCATAAACTTTATTAAATCCAATTTCTTTGGCAAAGCGGCCAACCACATACATTGGCGAATGCGAAATAGCCAATAAATAATATTTTTTCTTTTTTAATTTTTTAATTAAATCGCGGCTAAAACGATATAACCTGTTTTTATGAAAAGCAATAACTTTTTCGCAAACTTGATTAAATTTTTTTTCATTTATCCCGGAAATATTAGATTCAAAAGCCAATATTACAGCATTAATATATTTTTCATAACTATCTTTGCGATTTAACCAATTTTCATACTGGCGAATATAAATATTTCTAACTTTTTTAGGAAAAATTTTTTCCATAATTAAAGCATCAACTAATTCAATTAAAAGACTGGAGCGGAAAACTGTTCCGTCAATATCAAAAACCGCAACTTTTTTAGGAACTGCAATTTTTTTAGATTTTAATTCCATATGATAATTTTACAATAAATAATAAAATTATTAAATAACTAATTAATACTAAGATAAGATTGCTTCGTCGTTCGCTTCGCTCACTCCTCGCAATGACAAACAAAAATTAAAAACGCAAAGCGCAAAAGGCAAAAGAATAAAAGCGTAAAATTTAAAACGTAAAGCGCAAAGCAATAAAAAAGAATCTAGAATCTAGA
>JBMFRD010000047.1:0-4392 GCA_049968295.1 Minisyncoccia bacterium | reverse complement strand
GCCATCATCTGTATTTCTTAAAAAAAATAAAATTTCGTTTGCCCGAGTTAAAATATTTCTAATCGCTTGAGATTCTTTTCCTGATATTCTTGCTTTTTCTTTTCTAATATCATCTTGAATTTCTAATAAATGTTTTGATTCACGTATAGTCATTTTAAAATAATTATAAAAACAATTAATTAAAATTACAAATTTTTTATTTATATTTAATCTTTTTTTGGAAATAAAATCTTTTGTCTTTTTGCAATAATTTTATTGTTTTGATGTATAATGGATTGCTCAATAGTTTTTGCGGTCTCAGGCATAAAAGGTTCAATTAAAAAGCCAATATTATCTAAAAGAGTTAATAAATTATAAATTTTTTGGGGATTATAATCTTTCCACGGTTCAGTTTTATTAATATAATTATCTCCAAAAGCAATTAAATTCCATATTAAGTTTACCGCTTCATTAAATAAATAATTTTCCATTTTTAAATTAAATTCTTGTTTGGTTTGATTAATTTTTTCGCTAAATTCCTGATTAATATTTTCGCTAAATTCAATTTCGTTTAATTTTTCAGCCAAAGCTAAAACCCGGGCGTAAAAATTGCCTAAACCATTAACTAATTTTCCATTATAAACTTCATTAAATTTTTCAATTGTAAAATCACCATCCTCAAACGGCGGAATTTCAGAAACAAACCAAAAACGTAAAGCATCAACTCCATATTTTTTTATAATTTCTTCAGGATAAATAACATTACCAATGGTTTTGCTTATTTTTTGGCCATTTAAAGTAATAAAACCATGAATAATGATTTGTTTTGAGGTTAATAGTCCTGCGGATAAAAGCATTGCCTGCCAAATCGCTGCTTGCTGACGTAAATTATCTTTACCAGCAATTTGAACGCCGGGCCAAAAATCATTAAAATTTTTTAAATCATTTGGCCAGCCCAAAGTTGAAATATAATTAATTAAAGCATCAAACCAAACATACATTACCTGATTTTCATCATTAGGAATTTCAATCCCCCAAGGCATTTTTGATTTAAGCCGCGAAACACTAAAATCTTCCAAGCCGCGCGCTACAAAATTTTTAATTTCATTTAAACGGGAATTTGGAATAACAAATTGCGGATTTTTTTCATACAATTCTAAAAGCTTATTTTGATATTTTGAAAATTTAAAAAAATAATTTTCTTCTTCGACTAATTCTAATTCTAAATTAGGGTGCAATGGACAATGACCATTTTCCAGTTCAGAATCAGTTTTTTCCATCTCGCAGCCAACACAGTATCGAGCTTTATAAATTCCTTTATAAATATCACCGTTTTCCAAACACCGCTTCCAAAATTCCTGCGCGGCTTGAATATGATGTTTGTCTGTGGTTCGAATAAAATTAGTATTACTAATATTTAAATCCGCAAGTAATTTTTTAAATCTTTCAGCTTGTTCGTCGACATAACTTTGAGGGTCTTTGTTTTGGCTTAAAGCAGAACGATAAATTTTTAAGCCATGCTCATCAGTGCCAGTATTAAAAACAACCTCATAACCTGCTTTTCTTTTAAATCTGGCGATAACATCGGCAAAAACAAATTCTAAAGAATGTCCCAAATGTAATGGCGCATTAACATAAGGTAAGGTTGTAGTAATATAAAATTTTTCCATAACTTAAATTTTAAAAAGTTTATTTATTTTTGCCAAGCCATTCTTCAAAAATTTCCTGAATTACCACTAAAAGCGGAATAGAAATTAAAATTCCCAAAAATCCTCCCAAACGTCCGCCAATAAGCAAAGCCGCAATAACAATAACTGGATGCAAATCAACGCTTTTTTTCATATACAATGGAACCAAAAAATGATTTTCCAATTGTTGCAAAACAATAAAAATAATTAAAGTAAGAATTGCAAGTGATGCTGAATTAGTTAAAGCTGAAAGAGCTGCTGCGCTGCCAGAAATAATTGGACCGACATAAGGCACAATTTCTAACAATCCGGCAAGCAAAGCTAAAAACAAAGCATTTTTAACTCCTAAAAAATATAAAGCAGCAAAAACTAAAATAAACATTGTTAAGCTTAAAAAAATTTGAGCTCGAAACCAACGGCTAATTCTAAATAAAGATTTTTCATAAATACGCAAAGCTTTAGCTTCAATGCTTTCTGGAAAAACAGCGCGAATAAAACGTTCAATTCCATCTTTAGTTAAAGATAAATAAAACGAACTAATAATAATTGAAACTCCAAGCGCAGCATTACCAATTAACCCGCCAAAAACATCTAACGGCGATGAAGAATCAGAAAAAAATTGATCAGAAATTTTATTAATAAAATCAGCAAAAGATCCTGATGGTTTTAAAAAAATAGCCGGTAAAAATTTATTTAAACCATAGCGCGATAATGTTTTATAAACTGTATTTAAATCTATTATAATTAAAGGAATAACTGTATATAAAATCACTACTACTATAATCGCAATTAAGGCAAAAACTAATATTGTTCCAAGTACTCTGGGCAAACCTCTTTTTTCCAAAAAATTAATAAAAAAATCAAGGCCCGAAGAAATAACAATTGCTAAAAATAAAGCCGCAAATATATCACTGGCTAAATAAAAAACAACTATTAAAAGCCCAAAAAATAACAATCTCCACAAACTTAACCATGAAATTTCAAAATATCTTTTTTCCATTTTTATAAATTTAATTTTGGCTTATTGTTTCTTATATTATATAACGATAAAACTTTAAAATAATTACATTTTTCTTGGATTTTATTCTAATTTTAACTCTTTTTTAAAAACGTCTTTTTTATAAGGTCCAATAATGGCTAAATTTAAGCTATTGTTTTTAAAAATTAAGTTTGCGACTTTTTGAATGTCTAAAGGAGTAATTTTATTGATTTTATTAATAATTTCCTGCGGCTTTAAAATGCTTTGAGTTAAAATTTCTTCGCCGCCATAAAAAGAAGCTAATTCATCTGAAGTTTCTAAGCTTAAAATAAAATTGCCAATTAAATGATTTTTTGCTTTTTCCAGTTCTTCTTTTGAAACTAATTCTTTGGTTATTTTTTTAAATTCTTCTAAAATAGCTTTAATTACAAGATTGGTTTTATTATGGTCAGTTCCAGTTGAAACCGCTAAAAAGCCATGATCTAAAAATAATTCCACTCCAGCTCGAACATAATAAGCCGCGCCAAGCTCTTCTCTTACCTTTTTAAAAAGACGAGAACTCATTCCTCCTCCCAAAATATGCCCTAAAACCTGTAAAGCATGTTTTTGGGGATGAAAAACATCAAAAGCCCGAACTCCCAAAACCAAGTGATCTTGATCTGATTCTTTAAACTTAATTAAAGTTTTGGGTTGATTTTGTCTCCAAATTGTTTTTGGTTTTAAAATTTTTTTCTTTTTAGGCAAGGATCCAAACAATTTTTCAATTTTTTTATAAATAATTTTTTCATTAAAACTTCCAGAAATCACTACCACGGTTTTTGAAGCAACATAATGTTTATTTCTATAAGCAATGAAATCTTCTCTTTTTAATTTTTTAATAATTTCTTTTTTACCAGCAATATCCCAACCCGCAGGCTGATCACCGTATAATAAATTTAAAAACAAATCCTGAACTTTGCGCATTGGAATATCTTCATACATATTAATTTCTTCAATAATCACTCCCCTTTCTTTATTGATTTCTTCAGGATTGAAAATTGGATTTAAATATAAATCCGAAACAATTTCAATTACATTTTCAATTTTTTCATTTTGAACTTTTGCCCAATAACCAGTAAATTCCTGAGAAGTAAAAGCATTATATTCAGCGCCAAGCGAATCCAATTCTTCGGCAATAATTCCGGAATTAGGTCTATTTTTTGTGCCCTTAAAACACATATGCTCCAAAAAATGAGAAATGCCATTAATATTTTTTGTTTCATACTCAGATCCAGCTTCAACTAAAACCAAAATAGTTGTAGCCAAACTATTTTGCGGAACTAAAATCAACCGCAACCCATTTTTAAAAATTATTTTTTTTGGATTAGTAAACATTGAATAATTTTAATTTATAATTCAATTTCATAATATTAAAAATAAAATAAATAGTCAATTTTATTATTATAAAATAAAAAATGAAAAATTTTAAAAAATATCTTACTATCTTATCTCGACGGCCGTCGAGATAAGAGAGTAAATTCGCTAATGCTGAAATTAAGGCATTTATAATGACACATAATAAAATTTTGCAATTTATAACATTCTAATATTCTACAGAATATTAGAATATTTTTTTAACGCTAATATAAGATTGCTTCGTCTTGGAGTTTACCCAAAACCCAACTTAGTTGTGGTTTTGAGCTTACGCTCACTCCTCGCAATGACGAAAACTGCGTCATCGCGAGCGAGCCGTAGGCGAGCCCCGAC
>JBMFRD010000046.1:0-4451 GCA_049968295.1 Minisyncoccia bacterium | reverse complement strand
AATACGCCAAGCCAAAAAAAATGGCGTTTTAATTTCAAGCGCCACAAAATTGTTTTTTGAAAAAATGAAAGGAAAAGCCAAAAACATTATTGGTGTCACCGGCACCAAAGGCAAGGGCACCACAACTACATTAATATATAAGATATTAAAAGCCGCAAAAAAAGATGTAATTTTAGCCGGAAATATTGGCAAGCCCGCAATTAATTTTTTAAATAAAATTAAAAAAAATACTTTTGTGGTTTTAGAATTATCCAGTTTTCAGCTTCAAGACTTAAATCAATCTCCGCCTATTGCTGTGATTTTAGATATTTTTCCAGATCACCAAGATACACACAAATCTTTAAGCGAATATTTTAATGCTAAAAAAAATATTTGCCGCTGGCAAAATAAAAATGATTTAGTTTTTTATTTTAAAAATATTCCTTTAAGTAAAAAAATTGCTTGGGTCAGTCAAGGCAAAAAAATTCCAGTAGATGAAAATAAAATTAAAATTTTTTCAAGTAATGATTTAAAAATTAAAGGCGAGCATAATTTTAAAAATGCAGTTATGGCTTACGAACTAACTAAATACTTAAAAATTCCTGAAAAAATTATTTTAAAAACAATAAAAGCTTATCGCGGTTTAACGCATCGTTTAGAATTTGTCCGCAAAATAAAAATTTTAGAAAATCAATTTATTGAATTTTATAATGACTCGGCTTCGACTAATCCTCATTCAGCTAAAGTAGCAATAAGTTCTTTTGCAAAAAATCCAAAAATTATTATTTTAGGTGGAAAAGATAAAAATTTAAATTACGATCCTTTAGGATTAAAAATTAAAAATTTAGAAAAAGAAATTATTGCTATTTTTCTTTTTGGTGAAAATAAAAATAAAATTTTAAAAACTTTAAAAAAATTTAAAATTAAAACTTTAATTAAAATGGAAAAAAATTTAAAAGATATTATTAAATACTCAAAAAAAATAAGCCAAAACTTTTTAATTAAAAATAAAAAAAATAAAAAAGTTATTGTTATTTTTTCACCCGGAGCAACTAGTTTTGATATGTTTAAAAATTATATTGACCGCGGCAATGAATTTAAAAAAATAGTTTTAAATTTATCGGTAAAAAATTAAAGCAAGGATTAAAAATTGTTTTTTCCTAAAAAATTTACTAAAAAATAGTTTAAATCCTAAAATCCTAAAAAAGGAATTTAAATTCAATTAAAAAATATTTAAAAAAAGCCTTATTTTGTAATGATTTTTTAAGGTTAGTATTTTTGAACCTAAAAAGTTTGCCATTTATTAAATTTTATGTTTTTTTATGGTTTTCTGTGGAAAAATATCTATTGCTTTTAAAATAATAAAACAAGTATAATTTAATTACTAAAAAAATTTAAAAGGTCCGCAAATAAAAAATAAAAAAATGGAAAAAAATAAAAAAAATATAACCACTTCTTTTATTTCAAAGGCCGAAGCAGAACAAATTAATAATTCTTTTTCAGAAAACGCGCTTAAAATGATGAAAAAGCGCTATTTGCAAATAAAATCAGATGGCACTCAAGAAACTCCAGTTGAAATGTTTGAACGAGTAGCAAATTCTTTAGCGCAAGTTGAAAAAAAATATCACAAAAACGAACAAGAAATTCAAAAAATAAAAAAAGAATTTTTTGAAATAATGGTAAATAAAGAATTTACTCCAGCTGGTAGAACTTTAACTAATGAAGGCGCGGACACCCCGGTTATTCCAAATTGCGTTGTTTTGCCAATTAAAGATTCAATGGAAGGAATTTTTCAAACTTTAAAAGAAGCAGCACTACTTCAACAAGCTGGATCAGGACTTGGTTTTGATTTTTCTGCTTTAAGACCAGCAATGACTCCAACTAAAAAATCAAAAGGAGTGGCGAGCGGACCAGTTTCATTTTTAAAAATTTATAACGAAGCTTTTGGAACAATTAAACAACAAGGACGGCACGGCGCTAATATGGCAATGATGCAAATTGATCATCCTGATATTTTAGATTTTATTCGCGCTAAAGAAGTTGAAGGCGAACTTAGAAATTTTAATATTTCAGTAAAAGTTACTGATGAATTTATGAAAGCTTTATTAGAAAGACCAAACACGCAATGGTATTGCAATTGGCAAGGAGTTAAAACCAAACCGCATAAAGTATTGCGCGCTCCAAATGGCTCAGTTATTGGTTACGAAGAAATTGATATTACTGTTCAAGAACTTTTTGATGAAATTGTAAAATACGCCTGGTTAAATGGCGAACCCGGAATTGTTTTTATTGACGAGGTTAATCGCACTAATCCCCTGCCTGGACTTGGCCCAATACACTGCTCCAACCCGTGCGGCGAACAATTTCTTCATCCTTATGACAATTGCAATTTAGGATCAATTAATTTAGCTTCTTTTGTAAAAAATAATGAAATTGACTGGAAAAAATTAAAAGAAACAACTAGAATTGCAGTCCGATTATTAGATAATGTTATTGATACTTTTGAATTTCCAGTGCCGCAACTTAAAGAAATGGCTGAAAATAATCGTAGAATTGGATTAGGAATTATGGGCTTTGCTGATATGCTTTATCAATTAAATATCCCATATAATTCTCCCCAAGGCATAAAATTAGCTGAAAAAGTGATGAAAACCATAACTGATGAAGCGCATAAAATGTCTCAAATTTTAGCCAAAGAAAAAGGAGTTTTTCCAAATTGGCATTTATCAATTTATAAGAAAAAAGGAATTAAAATGAGAAATGCAGCTTTAACCACAGTTGCGCCCACTGGCTCAATTTCAATGATGTTTGATGCTTCTTCAGGAATTGAACCAAACTTTGCTTTGTCTTACATAAAACAAGACAAAGACGGTCATCAATATAGATACTTTAATCCTTATTTTGAAAAAGCATTAAAAAAAGCACGTTTAAGCGAAGAAAAAATAAATCAAATTAAAGACGAGGTTATAAAAAAAGGCACAATTCAACATTTAACTAATATCCCAGAAGATTTGAAAAAAACATTTGTAGTAGCAATGGATATTTCAGCTGAAGATCACATTAAAATGCAAGCTGCTTTTCAAAAATATGTTGACAATTCCATTTCTAAAACAATTAATTTCCCAAACAATGCCACAATTGAAGACGTTAGAAAAGGATTTATTTTAGGCTGGCAATTAAAATGTAAAAGCACAACTGTTTATCGCGATGGCAGCCGCGAGGTCCAAATTTTAAACATTGGCACTGGAGAAAATATTAAAGCCCCAACTGAACTCGGCAAAAAATTAGAAACTAATTCTCCAGTATTAAGCCAAAACAAAACAGAAGAACTTAATTTAAAAATGGATACTGGTAGACTTGAACCACGCAAAAGACCTGAAGTAATGGAAGGAAAAACTTATCGGGTTAAAACTGGTTATGGCAATTTATACGTTACAATTAACAATGATGAAAATGGAGTGCCGTTTGAAGTTTTTGCTACTATTGGAAAATCGGGTGGATTTTTCCAAGAACAAAGCGAAGGAATTTGCCGCTTGATTTCTTTATCATTAAGAGCTGGAGTTAAAATTGAAGAAATTATTGATAACTTAAAAGGAATTCGCGGACCAATGCCAATGTTAACTGACAAAGGAACAATTCTTTCTTTGCCAGATGCTATTGGCCGAATTTTAGAAGAACACGTTAAATTAACCAATGGTCATCACAAAAAATTAATTGAAGAATCTAATATTAATAATGAAAATCAACCAATTGAAATTAAAATAAATGTCCCGGAAAAAGAAGTTGCTGAAATAAAATCAAATTCCAAACAAAAATCAATTGCTGATTTTGGATATGCTCCAGCTTGCCCAGAATGCGGCTCGCCGCTAACTTTACAAGAAGGTTGTATTAGTTGTAAAAATTGCGGTTTTTCAAAATGCGGCTAAATTAATAATATGAACGAAAACCCATCTAATTTTGAAAAAGAAAAACCAAATAATCAAGAAGTGCAATCTTATTTAGAGGCATTTAAAGAGTGGCAGCTTTTATTTAGTAAATTAAATGATTTTTTTAAGGGTAGAAAAATATTAGAAATCTTAGATAATATTCATTTTTATAAAATTGCTGACGAAAGATTGAAAGAAAAAGCAAATAAAATTAATGCTCCATTGCCTGATGAATTTTTATTAGATGCAGCTGTTAAATATTTAAAAATTATTGCTCTTGAAATTAAGGAAAAAAATAAAGAAAACGAATCTAACGAAGATAATTAACTAATTAAAAATTTGAAAAAAATAAATTTTGTTATAAGATAAATATTATTACTAGAAAATAATCAGTAATAAATAATTTGATATTTCAATAATTTAAAAAACACAATAGATTAGCGGTAGATCGTACCGAAGTATCAGGAAAGTCGGGGTTTAGAAAAATAAAAAAATTTATTGAAAAAATTATAAAAAATGAAATAATATTTAATACGAATGCCGCGG
>JBMFRD010000045.1:0-5274 GCA_049968295.1 Minisyncoccia bacterium | reverse complement strand
TCAAAATTAAAAATTAAAAATTCAAAATTCATTTTTTCCTTTTGCGTTTTTCGTTTTTAATTTTAAGACATCAATGTAAGATCGCCACGCCTTAACTTCGTTAAGGCTCGCGATGACGGAAAAAGGATCGTCATTGCGAGCGAGCCGCAGGCAAAGCAATCTTACATTAGTGTTATTTAAATTTAAAATTCTATTTTAAGGACGGATCCGCCTCGGGTAGATAAGGACTTGACAATTCTTTTTTTTACTAAACTTTTTAGTAGAAGGTTGCAAACCTTCAGAAAACAGGAAAAGGAGAACTGGATATGTCAAGGTGGAGAGAGATTGAAAACGAAAAAGAGGAGCCTGGTTTCTTTGATATAATTTCCGGAGCCCTTCTTCCGTGGGAGCCGGTAGCAACCCCGCGCTTTAAAAGCGTTTACTACGACGAAGAAAGCGGCAAAACTGTTACTGGTTACGGAAACACTCTTGAAGAAGCTCGAAAAAATGCTTTAGAAAAAATTTAAATATTTAAGTCCCCTAATAAGGGGGCTCTTTATTTATTATATTTTATAAATAAAAAAACCTTGCGATTTTTTAATTAAATTAAGATTTTTAAATTCAAAGCTATTACTAATTATAATTGTATTTAGCTTTGATTCTTTTTTTATTTTATTTTCTAAAATGTTGTTTACTAAATTATATTGGTAAAGATAAATAATATCAAAATCATTGAAATTAGGATCCCAAAAATTTCCCCAAATTATTTTAGCATTATTAATTTTGTTTAATTTAATTTTTATTTTACTTATTAAGATTAAAATTGGATTAATTTCTATTCCAAAAGCTTCGTAATTATTTTTAGCAAATTCAATAACAACTCGGCCGTCTCCTGATCCTAAATCAATAAATTTTCCAGAAGTTAAACCTTCTTTTTTTAAAATTTCAAAAACATTTTTTAATATTAAATTATTTTTTGTTTTAAATGATGGCAAAAAAGGAGCGCCTAAAAAAAATATAGGCAAAAAATAAAATAAAAAAATTATAAAAATTAAAATATAAAACACCATTTAATTAAAAATAAAAATTAAAATAATTAATATTAAAACAAAAATTAATGCATAAACAGCAAAAGTTTCCATTGGTTTTAATTTAAATTATTTTAAACAAATATTCAAATAAAAAATTAATTAAAACTTATTATAAATATATAAAAATATAATTTTTTAATTAAAAAGTTATTGGTTATATTGCTTTAGCAAAAAAATAGCAGTTGGTGTGAAGTTTAAATTGTGGTTGGTGAAAAAATACTATAGCAGGTATGTGTAACAAAAATAATTAATTATTATTTAAACAATAAAGAAATAAGAATAATGTATGAATAGATAAATAATATAAATTAATTAATTTTGTTGATTTTTTGATTAAAGCATTGGCACAAAAATTTCAAATTAAATTTTCTTTCAAAGCGTAAGATATTGAAGCAAAATTTTTGCCAGTTAATTTTTGAGTAAATATTTTAATTTTTAATACAACAAAAAATAGTTATTTATTTTACTTGAAAACAACAAATAATATTTATTGTTTTTTAGTAATATTTTTTAAAATAAAATTATGGGCTTGCCTTAAAACTCGTTTGACGCCAACATATTTACTGCCAATGGTTTTTAAGGCGTCTTTATACAAAAACCAAGCAAAGCCAAAATGCTCGCGCGGCATAATTTTAATTTCTTCTTTTTCGGTTTCAGCTAAATAAAGCACTAAATTTTTATAAATAATTTTATCTCCTTGTTTAAATGAAAATTTTTCATAAGTTTTAAATCCGGGGATAATTTTTAAATCTGATTTTTTAAGTCCGGTTTCTTCATAGGTTTCGCGTAAAGCCGTATCTAAATCTGTTTCGCCAGCCTCAAAGTGCCCTTTTGGAAAATTCCAATAACTGCCTCCTTTGTAAAGTAATAAAAATTTAATTCCTTCCGGAGTTCTTCTAAAAACAACAAAACCAGCCACGCGCTGAAATTCTTTTTGCTCTTTTTTATCCCGAATAGTTATATATTTTTGAAAGTGCTTTGGTTTGTTAAACATTTATTTAATCATAATTTATTTTATAAACAAATTCAAATTTAATTTATTTATGCACAAATTTTGAAAAAATTTTGATTAAATTTTACACCTTAAATTTTTTTTGCTATAATATAATCTATGCCAAACTTTAATAAATTTACAATTAAAGCCCAAGAAGCATTGCAAAATGCCCAAGATATTGCTGTTCAAAAAAATCATAGCGAATTAAAGCCTTTGCATTTGCTTTTGGCGCTAATTGAAGATAGTCAATCTTTGGTTCAGCCGCTTTTAATTCGCAGCGGAGTTAATTTAGAAGCCTTGCACGATGAAGTTCAAAGACAAATCGATAAAATACCTAAAATTGTAACTACTGGCGCTTTAGGCCAATTGTATTTATCTCAAGAATTAATGCGGGTTTTAGATCAAGCCGGTAAAATTGCTAGTCAACAAAAGGATGAATTTATTTCCTGCGAGCATTTGCTTTTGGCGCTTTTAGACGTTCCTTCTCCAGCTCAAAACGTTTTACAGCAATTTGGTTTTAGGCGAGAAGCCGCTTTTAGAATTTTAGCTCAACTTCGCGGTTCAGTTCGCATTACTGATGAAACTCCAGAATCAAAATTTCAGGTCTTAGAAAAATACGCGATTAATTTAACTGACAAAGCTAAAGCTGGAGAGCTTGATCCAGTTATTGGCCGGGAAAAAGAGATTAGAAGATTAATTCAAGTTCTTTCCCGCAGAACAAAAAACAATCCGGTTTTAATTGGCGAGCCCGGAGTTGGAAAAACCGCAATTGTTGAAGGTTTGGCTCAAAAAATTGTTGCTGGCGATGTACCTGAAACTTTGCGCGGTAAACAAATTTTAATGTTGGACTTGGGAGCTTTAATTGCCGGAACAAAATTTAGAGGAGAATTTGAAGATCGATTAAAAGCTTTTATGCGCGAAGTTAAAAATTCTAAAGGCAATATTATTTTATTTATTGATGAAATTCATACTATTGTTGGCGCCGGCGCAGCTGAAGGCGCAATTGATGCTTCTAATTTATTAAAACCAGCGTTGGCTCGAGGAGAATTGCACGCTATTGGCGCAACCACTATTAAAGAATATCAAAAATATATTGAAAAAGACGCTGCTTTAGAAAGAAGGTTTCAGCCAATATTAGTTGATGAGCCATCAATTGAGGATGCGATTGCGATACTTCGCGGCTTAAAAGAAAAATATGAAATGCATCATGGTATTAGAATTTCAGATGAAGCTATTGTAGCGGCAGTAACTCTTTCGGCTCGTTATATTACTGATCGATTTTTACCTGATAAAGCCGTGGATTTGATTGATGAAGCTGCTGCGGCTCGCAAACTTGAAACCGAAAGTTTGCCTCAGGAAATTGATAATTTAAGAAAAGAAATAACCCGTCTTGAAGTTGAGCGGCAAGCTTTGTTAAATGAATCTAAAGAAAAAAACGAGGCTAGAATTAAAGAAATAGATCAAAAACTTAAAAAATTAAAAAAAGAAAATGATGAACTTTCAGCTAAATGGGAAGGAGAAAAAATTAAATTTGAAACTTTGCATCAATTAAGGCAAAAAGTTGAAAATTTAAAAAGAGAAGTGGAAGTAGCTGAACGTGAAGGCAATTTAGAAAGAGTGGCTCAAATTATTTATGCAGAACTGCCACAAGCTCAAAAAAATTATGAACTTTTTGAAAAAAGAAATTTTGGGATACTTAAAACTAACAAAAAAAATAAAAAAGGCGAAAGCGAATTATTTTTAAAAGAAGCAGTTGACAAAGAAGACATTGCTCGCGTTATTTCTTCTTGGACTGGCATTCCTATTTTTAGACTTTTGGAATCAGAAGCTGAAAAGTTTTCGCGAATTGAAGATGAATTAAGAAAAAGAGTTGTTGGTCAAGAAGAAGCAATTAAAGCTGTGGCTAATGCTTTGCGTCGGGCTAGAGCCGGCTTAGCTGATCCAAATAGACCTTTGGGTTCGTTTATGTTTTTAGGTCCAACTGGAGTTGGCAAAACTGAACTAGCTAAGGCTTTAGCTGAATTTATGTTTAATGATGAAAAAGCTTTAATTCGTTTAGATATGTCTGAATATATGGAGCGACACGCGGTTTCAAGATTAATTGGTTCTCCGCCTGGATATGTTGGTTATGAAGAAGGCGGACAATTAACTGAAATAATTAGGCATCGGCCTTATAGTTTAATTTTGTTCGATGAAATTGAAAAAGCTCATCCTGAAGTTTTTAATATTTTGCTTCAAATTTTAGATAATGGTCGTTTAACTGACGGCAAAGGCAAATTAGTTAATTTTAAAAACACTATTATTATAATGACTTCTAATATTGGCAGTCAATATTTAAAATCAAAATCAAATTTTGGCTTTGAAACTGATGAAAAAGTAAAAATAAAAAAAGAAGAAGAAAATTACAAAGCTAAAGTTTTAGAAGCTTTAAAAAGAAATTTTAGGCCTGAATTTTTAAACAGAATTGATGAAATTATTATTTTTAATCCTTTAACCGAAGAAGATATTGAAAAAATTGTTGATTTGCAATTAGAGCAAATTCAAAAACGTTTGGCTGAAAAAAATATTTCTTTAGTTTTAGATCAGCAAGCTAAAAAATATTTGGCGCGCGAAGGTTTCGATCCTGAGTTTGGCGCAAGGCCTTTAAAAAGATTAATGCAAAAGGTAATTTTAGATCAATTGGCCGATAAAATAATTCGGGGCGAAATAAAAGATGGATCCAAAATTAAAATTAATTTTAAAGAAAATACATTGGTCTTTGCTAATTAAATCTTTAATCTTCGGAATTCTTTGGTTAATTTTGCCGTTTTGGCTGTTTTTAATTTTAATTTTATTTTTTTATTTTGTTCCAATTTTTAGGCCGTTTAATTTGTTTTTTCAGTTTTTAATTTTTATTTTTGCCGCTAAAATTTTAGATCCTTCTTTTTGGAATTTTATTATAATTTCGGTTTTAATATTTTTGATTTTTGGAATTAAAGACTTAATTATTATCCGTCGTTTTATCGCTTATGAATTTTTAGGATTTTTACTTTTAATTATTTTTAGTTTTAATTTTTTTGAAAAATTTAATTTAAATTTTGGAGTTTTAAATATTTTTTTGGGTTTATTAATTTCAATTTTTTATTTTTTGTTTTTTAAAAACAAAATTTATTTTGAATCAAATTTTAATGCTTTAAATTATAAAAATTTTAAAATTGGACTGGGTATTAT
>JBMFRD010000044.1:0-5316 GCA_049968295.1 Minisyncoccia bacterium | reverse complement strand
AATTAAAGACCAAGGCGTTAATGTTATTTTAGTTAGTTATGATAAAAAACTCATTGGATTTTTAGGATTAATTGATGAATTAAGACCAAAAGTAAAAGAAACTTTAGCTGAATTAAAAAATTTTGGCGTAGAAAAAGAAATAATGCTTACCGGCGACAATGAAAAAGTTGCTGAAAAAATAGCCCAAGAATTAAATCTTGATGATTATTATGCTAATCTTTTACCAGAAGACAAAATTAAATTTGTTAAAAAATATATTAATAAAAAATATAAAGTAGCAATGATTGGCGATGGAATTAATGATGCCGCAGTTTTAGCTTTAGCTGATATTGGAATTGCTATGGGCGCAATTGGCTCTGACGCCGCAATTGAATCAGCTGATATTGCTTTAATGAAAGATGATTTTTCAAAATTAATTGATCTTTTTAAATTAAGTTTTTTTGTTAATAAAATAGCTTATGAAGATATATTAATTTGGGCAATAGTAAATATCTTTGGATTAATATTTGTTTTTAATAATATTATTGGTCCGCAAGGCGCTGCAGCTTATAATTTTTTAACTGATTTTTTGCCTTTTTTTAATTCATTACGTTTATTTAACCTGCATTTAAAAAATAATCTAATTTTTTAAAAAAAATTAAAATATGCTATAATAAGTTATTATGAATATGATTAAAACTTTAACTAAAATTTCAATAATAATTTGTATTGCTTTAGCAATTAATTATTTATTTTTTATTAATTTATATAAAAATATTTATTTATCTGATCCAACAGCGGATTTAAATGATAATGAATATTTAAATAATTTCGGCAATATTTTATATGATCTTGGACTTATAAATGTATTAATTATTTATTTTTTAACGCCTAATTACTATATTATTTGGTCAAAAATTAAAAATTCATTAAGCATTATACTTAAAAAAATTTTTTATAAATTAAATCATATTCATTCTCCTCCTCAATTATTAAAAATTAATAATTAATTATTAATAAATTAAAAAGGTCAATAATAAAATATTAAAAAAATGAAAAAAATAATTTTGTTTTCAATTTTAACTATATTCACGCTATCAATCGTTCAAATTTCTTTGGCTGCAACAAATCAAAATGCTTCTTCATCTTTAAACTTTAAACGTCATCCCAGCTCAACAATGGAACAAACAACCTCTTCTCAAATTAAAACTATTAAACCTTATCAAAAAAATTATCAAAAATGTTTAAAGGATGAAGTTAAATCCTTAACCAAAGAAATGCAAACTAAGAAAAAAGACGCTTTAAGCATTTACAAAACAAATCTTAAAAATTCTACTTCAACTACAGCTAAAAAAGAAGCCAGAAAATCATACAACTTAGAAATTAAAAATATTAATCAATGGTTTGAAAATGAAATTAAACAATCCAAAACAAGATGCAAAACCACAACTTCAACTTCTACCTCAACTTCAACAAATCAATAATTTGTAAAAACATTCTCAAACTCAACAAAAAGAAAATAAAAAGAAAATCGCTCAATATCGAGCGATTTTCTTTTTAATAAAAAATTTATTTTAAATTATTTTTTAATCATATAAAAGCTTAAATAAAACTATAGCCGCAGCAATAGAAACATTTAAAGATTCTTTGCTGGATTTTATTTTTTTAGGATGAGTAGAGTTTTTAATTAATTTTCCACGCATTGGAATTTCTAAAATAAAATCTGCTAATTTTAAAATTTTTGGCGGCAAACCCTTGGTTTCACTGCCTAAAATTAAAAGAATTTTTTCTTTGAATTTCAATTTTGAATTTATTTTATAATAAGGAATTGAATTTTTATCTTGTTCAACGGCTAAAATTTTATAATCCTGCTTTTTTAAATTAAAAATTAATTTTAAAGTTTGATTTAAATTTTTTAAATATTCATAATTTATATTTTTTTCCGCGCCTAAAGAAACTTTAACAAAATCAGATCTCCACTCCCCTAATTTATCTTTAGGAGTTGGTGTTGTGCCAGCTAAATAAATTTTTTCAATTTGAGCAGCACAATCTGCAGTTCTAAAAATTGAAGCAGTATTATAAACGCTACGTAAATTATATAACAATAAACTAATAGTCATTTTAAAAATTATACAAAAATTAATAAAAAATAAAATAAATTTGATTAATTCTTTTTTTTAAAATAAAATTATATCAAAAATTAAAGGTCGTTTAATTATTAAAAAAAATGGATATTTCAAAAATTTCAGCTGGTAAAAATCCGCCAGAAGAAATTAATGTTTTAGTTGAAATTCCCGAAGGATCGCAAATCAAATATGAACTTAACAAAGAAAGCGGCGCCTTAGAAGTTGATCGCTTTTTATATACCTCAACTTATTATCCTTTTAATTATGGTTTTATTCCAAATACTTTATCTGAAGACGGAGATCCAATTGATGTTTTAGTTCTTTCTAGTTTAGCCGTGCATCCCGGAACAATTATTCCATCAAAACCAATTGGTATTTTAGAAATGGAAGATGAAGCTGGCATTGACTGGAAAATTATTGCTGTGCCAAAAGAAAAAATTGACCCGGAATATGGAAAAATTAAAGATATTTCCGAATTAAGCGATTATTTAAAATCAAAAATAAAGCATTTTTTTGAGGTTTATAAACAACTTGAACCCGGAAAATGGGTTAAAATTAAAAACTTTTTAGATAAATCCAAAGCTGAAGAAGAAATTAAAAAAGGATTAAAATAAAAAAATCAAAAAACCCCGAAAGGGGTTTTTTGATTTATATTTTTAATCTATTTTTAAGCTTCACGTTTTACTTTTAACTCGCTTAAATCATATTTTTCTCCCTGTTTTTCTTCTTGAGTTTTACGTCCTAACAGCAAAAGATAAATTATCCAGAATCCCATAGCTAAAACAATAATTAACCAAAAAAGCCAATTAGTAAATATTCCGCCCAAGGTTTTAAATATTGCAGCCAAACCACCGCCAGTTATTTCTTGACCAACAATAGCAGTTAAATAACTATTTAACAAATAAGAAAACTTTTGATAATCAAAACCCAAAATTGAAGTAAAAACTAAATGATCTCCGTTTCTAGTATTAGTTTTAATTTTAGAAATAGCATTTACTGCAATTTGAACATTTGGATCAATACTGCCTAAATTAAATACAATTGTATTTCCTTGAGTACTATAAGTTGGAAAACTGGTTGATATAAAATCAACTTCCTGCGGTAAAACAACTCTTAAAACAACATTGTCTATTTTAAATCCGCAATTGTTGCGAACCGTGGTAATGTAAGTAAATTCACTACCCGGATCAAGTTTTGTGCCATTAATCGTTGGAACAATAGTAATACAATCAATTTGTTTGCCATAATTATTTTGCTGAACAGATGGTGCTGTGGTATAAGTTATAACTTGAGTTGGCGGCAAAGCTGGAGAAGTATAAGTAATGGTTTGCGGAACTTCTAAAGTTTGGAAGCTTAAAATTTGGCCATAAGAAGTTCCATATTGATTTTGAGCAACTATTCTAAAGTAATAAGTAGTATTTGGCAAAAGTCCAGTTACGGCAAAAGAATATGGCAAATCAGCATTTAAAGATCCCATTGGCAAAACCGTAGTACGTAATCCCAAAGCAGTGTTTGGACCATATTCAATCCAAGCAGATGTTAAACCGCCATTAGGATTAACTCTACCATTTAATAAAGCTGAATTTTGAGAAATATAAGTGGCTGGATTTGTGGTTACTATTGGTTTATTGCCAGAATAAGTTTGATAACCGCTTCCAGTTGTGAAACTTAAAACTTGACCATAATTAATTCCATATTGGTTTCTAGCTACAGCTCTAAAGTAATAAGTTGTGTTGGGTAAAAGATTGTAAACTGTTTGCGAAAAATTATAATTATAATTTCCGCTGCCAATATTAGAATAACCAGTGGTATAAGTTAAATAATTATAACCAGTTCCATATTCAAACCAAGCCTGAGTATCTCCTCCATTAGGATTAATATAAGCATTTAAAGTCGCATTAATATTAGAGCCGCTATCATAAATATTTGTAGCTGCTTGCGTATTTACATACGGAGCGCTTCCTGATGGACCAAAATATCCACCACCATAATAATTAGTGGTAAAAGTATAAGTTCCGCCATAAGAAGTTCCGTATTGGTTTTGAGCAACTAAACGATAATAATAAGTAGTATTAGAATTTAATCCAGAAATATAAGCTGAAACTGAAATTTGATTATTGCCTGATCCAGCTGATTGAAATCCAGTGGTATAACCAAAATTTGAATTTGGTCCATATTCAAAATAATAAGTTGTTGGTGAATTGTTTGGATTTACTCTGCCATTTAAAGTAGCGTTATTATAACTAATTCCAGTTGCTGAATCAGTATAAGCTTGCGGCGCGCTGCCTTGATTTACAAAATCAGTTGTAAAACTCAAAATTTGTCCTTGAGTTGTTCCGTATTGATTTTGAGCAACGATTCTAAAGTAATAAGTAGTATTTGGGGAAAGTCCATAAATAGTTTGATAGCCATTAATTTGACCTGATGATCCAGCTGATTGCCAATTAGTTACATTGCCCAAAGATTGAGTGGTGCCATATTCAAATCGATATTGAGTTGAAGCTCCGTTAGGATTTATAGTTCCATTTAAAGTTGCTGAAGTTTGGCTAATACCAGTAGCAGGTTGAGTTACTGCAGTTGGAGCTTGGCCAAATTGAGTATTATTACTTGTAGTAAATGAAAGAATTTGTCCGCGTGATTCGCCATTATTATTATAAGCATAAATTCTAAAATAATAAGTTGTATTTGGCAAAAGATTATAAATTATTGAATTAACTGGAATATTTGAAGTTGATCCACTAACTAAAGCAAAAGAAGTATTAAAATTTAAATTTGCAGAATTTAATCCATATTCAAAACGATAATAAGTTGGAGAATTATTTGGATCAATTACTGCGTTTAATGTTGCTGAATTTTCATTAATATTTGTTGCTGGTTGAGTTACAGCATGTGGAGCCCCACCTGAATTTTGATTATTAAAATCAGTTGTAAAGCTCAAAATTTGTCCTTGAGTTGTTCCGTATTGATTTTGAGCAACTATTCTAAAGTAATAAGTAGTATTTGGGGAAAGTCCATAAATAGTTTGATAGCCATTAATTTGACCTGATGATCCAGCTGATTGCCAATTAGTTACATTGCCCAAAGATTGAGTGGTGCCATATTCAAATCGATATTGAGTTGAAACTCCGTTAGGGTTTATAGTTCCATTTAAAGTTGCTGAAGTTTGACTAATACCAGTAGCAGGTTGAGTTACTGCAGTTGGAGCTTGGCC
>JBMFRD010000043.1:0-5490 GCA_049968295.1 Minisyncoccia bacterium | reverse complement strand
TGTTTAGCGCGAAACATTTTTGCCAAAACCCCCCACATTTGAGGAAAATGTTTAGCGCTAAACATTATTGTGCGACAGATTTTATAGGTTCGGCAATAAAAATCCATTGCCGAACCTATTGCCGAACTCATTGCCGAATCTATTGCCGAACCACATTTTATTGCCGAACCTATTGCCGAACTCATTGCCGAACCTAATTTCATTGCCGAACATATTGTCGAATTCAATAAGCCGCATATTTAAGTTAAATTTAATAAAATAGCCACATTAGAAAATTTTTAAATATATTTGTCAATAAATATTAACTTAAATTATTTAATGTTATAAAAAAATAAGTTTTAAATTTAAACTATGATATAATTATAAAAATGGATTACCATATTATATTAGGCAAAACCGGAGAAGATATTGCTTCTAAATATCTTGAGTCCAAAAAGTATAAAATTATTTTAAGAAATTTTAAAAAAACATTTGGAGAAATAGATATTGTAGCTAAAGAAAAAAATAATACTTTGGTTTTTGTTGAGGTTAAAACCATAGAAAAAAATTCTTTTGATTTTTTGCCTGAAGATGAAATGAGTTTTTCAAAAATTAAAAAGCTTAAAAAAATATGCGAATATTTTGCTTTAAAAAATAAAAATTTAATTGATGATCAGGCTGGTTGGAGAATAGATTTAATTGCTATTTTAAAAAATAAAGACCAATACGAAATTAAACATTATGAAAATATTTTATAATATTTTACTATTTTTGTCAAATACTAATTTGCGCTAAATTTTTAATTAGATATATTAATTTAATGAATTTAGAAGAATTAAATTCAAATCAAAAAAAAGCAGTTTTGTTTTCGCGCGGTCCGCTTTTAATTGTTGCTGGAGCCGGAACCGGTAAAACCAAAACTTTAATTAATCGTTTAATTTTTTTGCTTCAAAATAAAGTTTCTCCGGAAAATATTTGCGCTATTACTTTTACCAATAAAGCTGCTAAAGAAATGTTAGAGCGGGTTCTTAAATTAACCACGGATAAAAATATTTTTAAAAAAATATTTATTGGCACTTTTCATTCTTTGGGCGTAAAAATTTTAAAAAATGAAGCGCCAATTTTTAACCGCAATAAAAATTTTATTATTTTTGATGACAATGATTCTTTTTCTTTAATTAAAAAAATAGTTAAAGATTTAAAAATAAAAGAGTCTCCAAGTTTTTTCTTAAATTCAATTTCAAAAATTAAAAACGGGCAAGTTCATCTAGAAAATTTTTTGGAGGACAACGACAAAAAATCTAATTTAGTTTTAAAAGTTTTTGAAAAATATGAAGCTGAATTGGAAAATCAAAATGCTTTTGATTTTGATGATTTAATTGAAAAAACAGTTTTAATGTTTAAACAAAAAAATGAAATTTTAGAAAAATATCAAAACAAATTTCAATATATTTTGGTTGACGAATATCAGGACTTAAATAATGCTCAATACGAAATGGTAAAACTTTTAGCTCAAAAATTTAAAAATATAAATGTAGTTGGCGATGACGCTCAAACCATTTACAGCTGGCGCGGTTCAAATATTGAAATTTTTTTAAATTTTGAACGGGATTGGCCAGAAGCTAAAATTATTTTTTTAGAAGAAAATTATCGCTCCACTTCAAACATTTTAATTGGCGCTCAAACCATTATTTCTAAAAACACAAAACAACGTCCTAAAAATCTTATTGCCAAAAACGGTCCGGGCGAGTTAATTAAAATAATTGAAACTGAAAACGAAGAATCTGAAGCTCTTTTTGTTGCCAGCCAAATTAAAAAAATCATTTCAGAAAAAAAATATAAATCAATTGGCATACTTTATAGAACCAATGCTCAATCCCGGGCAATTGAACAAGCTTTAAATTTAGAATCAATTCCTTATAAAATTTTTGGCGGCATAAGATTTTATGAACGTAAAGAAATTAAAGATATCTTAGCCGGATTGCGTTTTATTTATAATCCCAAAGATAATTTAAGTTTGGAAAGAATTAAAAAAATATTTAGCCAAAAAATTTTAAATAATTTTTTTGAAAAAACAAAAAATGCTCAAGGCAAAAATCCAACTGAATTAATTGATTTGTTTTTAAAAAGCACAAATTATTTAAATTATTTAGAAAAAAATTTTTCAAATTTTAATGACCGCTTGGAGAATATTAAAGAATTAATTCATTTTGCTTCTAATTTTGATTCTTTGGGAGAATTTTTAGAAAGGATAGCTTTGCTTCAACCTCAAGATAAAGAAAACGAAAAAAACAAAAATTCTTTTTTAGAATTAATGACTATTCATTTAGCTAAAGGCTTGGAATTTGATTGTGTTTTTATTTTGGGCGCAAACGAAGGAATTTTACCTCATAAATTATCTTATTATAATAATAATGAAATGGAAGAAGAACGCAGATTAATGTATGTAGCTATGACTCGGGCAAAAAAAGAATTATTTATTTCTTTTTATAAACAGCCGTCCAGATTTCTTTTTGATTTGCCGCCAAGTGTAATTTCTTTTGAAAGTTTAGTTTCAGATCAAACTGAATTAATTGATGATGAAATGAATTATATTCATTATTAATTCAATGGCTAAATCTAAATTTGGACAAAATTTTTTAATTAACAAAGATATTTTAAAAAAAATTGCAGCTGAAGTTAAAATAAAAGACAACGATTTTATTTTAGAAGTTGGATCAGGCCACGGCGAATTAACTAAAGAATTAATTAATTTTTCTAAAAATAAAAAAGTAAAAATTTTAGCTGTAGAAAAAGATAAAAAATTATTTCAACAATTAAAAAATAATTTTAAAGATAAAAATTTAAGAGTTATAAATAAAAATATTTTAAATATTATTTCGCGCCTGCCAAACTTTTTGCCTAAAGATAAAAATTTAAAGATTGTTGGCAATATTCCTTATTACTTAACCGGGAAATTACTACGTAAAATCTCAGAGTTAAATACTAAACCCGAAATTTGTGTTTTTACTTTGCAAAAAGAAGTTGGTGAGCGCATTGTTTCTTTAGCGCCTAAACTAAACAAGCTTTCAGCAATTATTCATTTTTGGGCTGAACCAAAAATAATTTTAAATATTTCTAAAAAAAATTTTAATCCTCAACCAAAAGTTGATTCAGTTTTAATTCAATTAAAAACCGGAAAAGAAAATTATAAAATTCTGCCAGAAAAATATTATCAAACCGTAAATATTTTGTTTCAGCAACCTAGAAAAACAATTTTAAATAATTTATTATTAAAATATAATAAAGACAAAGATAAAATTTTGGATTTATTAAAAAAAATAAATATAAGCCCCAATGACCGGCCTCAAAATTTAAGCATTAATCAAATTGTAGAAATTGCAAAATTTTTATGATAAAATTATAAAAAATTGATTTTTCAAAATAATAAAAAAGTTGTTTGCAAATTAATTATTGTATTGATTTATTAATATTGTATAATAAAAACAATGGAAAATTCAGAAGTTCAAAAGTTAATTTCAATATTTTTGATATTGGCTATCACAATAAGTTCAGCTATATTTATATTTTTTGATTTTTCGATTTTTGAAATAAATTCTCTAAAAACAAAAGAAGGTGATTTAAATGAGTATAGTGATAAATATAATTACGAAGACTTAACTTTAAATTCAAGCTTTAACAAAAATAATTCATTTAGTCAATCAGAAAACAATTCTCTAATTTATTATCCTACTATTTCATTAAATAATGACTCCGATTCCACTGGAAATTTAACCGATGATTTGCTTATGTACGTCTCTAAAGAAATCATTAAAGCAAATCCTAATGGGCCACAAAAAGATGAAAACGGAAACTCTTTCATTAATAAGCCGAATATAGAAAATGTTTCAGATATTCTATACGAAAAAATGGCCAAAAAATCAGAATCGATATATCAAGAAATAGACCAAGAAATTAATAATATCATTTCAAAAACAAATTTTATAACCGATGATTCAGAAGATTCTTTATCTAAATATTTAAATAATTTTAATAATATAACTGATTCTGAATTATTATCTTCTAATTTATTAAACAAAATTAATTCAGGAGATTCTCCAGAAATTATTGCAGAGGCATCCAATCAAAAAATTTCCTCTGTTTTAGAAAAAATTAATAAAAATGAAGTTCCTGAAAAATTAAAAAATTTTCATGAAAATTTTATTAAAATTTTGGTTTATCAAAAAAATATCTTAAAAAATGTTGAAGAAATAAACGAGGATCCACTAAAATCTCTTTATTTTACAAATAAAATTGAAAATGATATATTTTTAGCTTTAAATACTTTACAAAATGAAGCAGAAAACATTAAAAATGAATTAATTCAAAAAAATGCTTTAAATTCTAACAATAAGAGCGTAACATATTTAATCTTAAACAAATTAAATCTTTTTAAAATTAATAAAGCCAATGCTTTCATTGTTCACGATCCGGGAAATGCTGCTATTAACGCTATTACAAAAGCATCTACTTGGGGAACTTGGCTGCAAATGCTTTTAGAATGGGCCAGAAAAATTGCAACAGAAATTTTAAAAGATCAACTTATTCATAGACTAATCAATCAAACAATTAACTGGATCCAAGGAGGAGGAACTCCTCAATTCATTACTAATTGGAAAGGGTTTTTGTCTGACGTTGCTGATCAAAGCCTTGGCTATGCTGCAAAACAAATTTCTAAAGTAACCTGTCCTCCATTTCAACCTTTTATAAAAAAATATTTTGATGATCCCCTAGCTAAAATAAATGATAAGATTAATAACACAATTATAAAAAAATTGCCAATTTCTACTACCAACAAATCATCAACGTCTACTGCAAATAGTAATGAAGAAGAAATAATTACTGAAACTGCAAATAGTAATGAAGAAGAAATAATTACTGAATCCGGAACAGAATGGGCTAAGGAATGGGGAGATGCTTGGGAAGAAACAGAAACAACAACTACTAATTCTAAAACCCTAAATAAAACAGGTTCGGTAACCAATTCAAAACCTTCTGCTACAAATCCATTCAGCAAAACCAATGGGTGCACTTTAGGTAGTATGGTAAATAATCTAAAGCAATTTAGCGCAAATTTTAAAAATGGAGGTTGGACAGCTTTTGGCAAAGTCTTACAACCTGAAAATAATATTTTTGGAGCTTTAATACAAGCTCAAGATGCCGCATTAGAAGAATCTAGCAAATCAAAAGAAGCGGAAAAAACAGATGCTCAATCAAGTCAGGGGTTCATCTCTCAAAAAATATGCTTAAAAAATAATGATGGCGTATGCGAAAAAAATTCAATTCGTACTCCGGGCAATATGATTAACAATATGATTACCAACTCAATTCAATCAGCGCCAATAGGAAGAATTGTTAATGCTCAAGACATTACTGCTTTAGTTTCAGCCTTAGTAAATTCTGCCATGCTTAAATTAATAAAAGCAGGAGGAAAAGGATTGCTTGGATTAATTACTGGAGGATCAAATTCTG
>JBMFRD010000042.1:0-5506 GCA_049968295.1 Minisyncoccia bacterium | reverse complement strand
AAGTTGGGTTTTGGGCAGGCCAGTTGGTTTTTGGGTTGACGCTCCGGCGAAGCAATATTACACCCCCGCTCGTCATTGCGAGCCGCAGGCGAAGCAATCTTACCACCCCATTCGTCATTGCGAGCCCAGACGAAGTCTGGGCGAAGCAATCTTACATTAGCGTTAATTTTTTAATAAAATAACATTATTGTAAGATCGCCACGGCCTGCCTGCGGCAGGCCTCGCGATGACGAGAAGAGATGTCATTGTAAGATCGCTGCAGTTTACCCCGATTTTTCAAAGCATTGACGTTTGAGATTGTAATAACCAAAAAAATATTTTTTTTGACTTTTGGGTTTTGAATTAATATAATGATTTTATGTTTACCAGAAAAATTGGCATTGATTTAGGAACCGCAAATACAGTTGTTTTTGCGCCGAACAAAGGTTTTATTATTAATGAACCAACTATTGTTGCTTTAAGAAAAAGCGATAATTCCGTAGTTGCAGTGGGTATTGAAGCCAAAGAAATGATTGGCCGAACTTCTGAAGATATTATAACTTATAAACCCTTAAAAGACGGAGTTATTGCTGATTATTTTATAACTAAAGCTTTGCTTCATTATTTTATTCATAAAGCTTGCGGCAGATTAAATATTTTTAAACCAGATGTTATTGTTTCAGTACCAGCTGGAATTACTCAAACTGAACGGCGGGCAGTGATAAACGCGGCTTCTGAAGCTGGAGCTGGAAATGTTTTTCCGGTGCGCGAACCAGTGCTTGCGGCATTAGGTGCTGGAATTCCAATTAATGCTCGTTCTGGTCATATGATTGTAAATATGGGTGGTGGAACATCAGAAGTGGCAGTAATTGCTTTAGGCAGTATTGTTTCTTGGGCAAGCATTAGAATTGCCGGCAACAAATTTGATCAAGCTATTTCAGATTATGTTAAAAAAAAGTATGCTTTGGCGATTGGCGAGCAAACCGCTGAAATGGTTAAAATTAAAATTGGTTCAGCTTTAACTTCTAAAGAAAAAATGGAGTATCAAATTAGAGGCCGAAGCTTAGTTACTGGTTTGCCTAAAGATATTGTTTTAAATAGCAATGAAATTGCTGAAGCTTTAAATCCTTATATTACTGAAATTATAAAAGAGGTTCAAAATGTTTTTAACCAAACCCCGCCAGAATTAGTTGCTGATATAATGAGTAAAGGAATAGTTTTATCTGGCGGCAGTTCGCAAATTAATAATTTGCCGGAATTTTTTGAAAGATATTTGGGCGTAGCAGCTTATGTTGCGCCAGAACCATTATTTTGCGTAGCTCGAGGCACAAGCTTAATTTTAAATCATTTAAATACTTATAAACACGCCTTGCTTCAAAAAAGATAATGATTGTTGGCCACGAAAAAAATATAAAATATTTAAAAAATTTAGCAGATAAAAATTTATTATTTCATAGTTATATTTTTTTTGGCCAGCATAAAATTGGAAAAAAAACTATTAGTTTGGCTTTAGCTAATTATTTAGAAAAAAAAGAATTTGATTTACCAAAACATTTGCTTTCTGATTTTTTATTTATTGATCCAGATAGATTTAAAATTGAAAACGAAGAAACAATTTTAGATGAAGTTCGAACAATTAAAAATTTTTTATATCAAAAACCAAATATTAGTTTTTATAAAACCGTAGTTATTGATAACGCCGAGCATTTAACTGTTTATGCTCAAAATGCTTTGCTTAAAATTAGCGAAGAACCGCAGCCTAATTCATTAATTATTTTAATTTGCTCTGAACCAGAAATGCTTTTACCAACCATAAATTCCCGTTTTCAAAAAATTTATTTTGAACCGGTTAAAACTAATGAAATTGAAAATTGGCTGATTAAAGATTTTAAATTAAATAAAACCAAAGCTTTGGAAATTGCAAATTTTTCAAATGGAATGCCGGGAATAGCCTGGTCTTTTTTAAATGATAGTGTTTTTAAAAAATATTTTGAAAATGCAAATCTTTTTTTAAAATTTAAATTTAAAGAACGGGTTAATTTTATTAAAAAATTAGTTGATGCTGAAAATGAAAAAAACAAATTTGATTTTAATTTATTTTTGGATTTATTAATATTGGCTTTAAATCAAAAAAAAGATTTTAAAGAAAATTTTGAATTATATAAAAAATTGTTTAAAATGAAAATGGATTTTGATTTTTATAATTTAAATTCAAAATTACAATTGGTCGCTTTAGCAAAATTTATGGAAAAATGATTGATCAAATTATAAAAGAATTTGAATTAATTTTAAAAAATATTTTAGAAAAATTTGAATTAGAAATAAAAACTATTCGTTCTAATCGGCCGTCAATTGAATTAATTGAAAACATAAAAGTTAATGTTTATAACAATGTTTTAACTATTAAGCAGTTAGGGGCTTTGTCTATTAAGCCGCCGCGGACCATTCAAATTAATGTTTGGGATAAAAATGTTATAAATCCTATTTTAGGGGCCTTAAATGATTCAAAAATGGGATTTAGTTCATCAACCGAAGGAAGCACAATTTATGTTAATTTGCCGGAATTAACTTCAGAACGCAAATTAGAATTTATTAAATTAGCAAAAAAAATGGCTGAAGAAACCAGAATTCAAATTAGAAATAAAAGAGATGAAATTATTAAAAAAATCCGCAATTTAGAAGAAGATAAAAAAATTAATGAAGACGATATTTTTAAATCTAAAGAAAAAATTCAAAAAATAATAGATGAAATAAATTCTAAAATAGAATTAATTTTAGAAAACAAAATACAAGAATTAAATAATTAATCTTGTTTTTAAATATTATTTATGTTATTATCAAATAAATGATTAATTTTCAATCAGTTTCAAAAGTATATAATCATAATTCAGTTGCATTAGAAGATATTACTTTTAGAATAAATCCAAATGAATTTGTTTCAATTGTTGGTCGATCCGGAGCTGGAAAATCAACTATAATTAAACTTTTAATTGGAGAAGAAAAACCAACTAAAGGCAGAGTTTTTTTTGGCCAATACGAAGTTAATAAATTAAAAGATCGGGAATTACCAGCTTTAAGAAGGCACATTGGCATTGTTTTTCAGGATTTTAGACTTTTACCAACAAAAACCGCTTATGAAAATGTAGCTTTTGCTTTAGAAGTTGCTGGTCGGCCAAGTAGAGAAATTAAAGATTTAGTGCCGCAGGTTTTAGATATGGTTGGGTTAGGGGATAAAGCTAATAATTTTCCACATGAACTTTCGGGCGGAGAAAAACAGCGGGTTGCTATTGCTCGGGCAATGGTTCATCGACCCGAAGTAATAATTGCTGATGAGCCAACCGGAAATTTAGATCCGTTTCATACCGCAGAAATTGTTAATTTATTATTGAAAATTAATGAATTAGGAACAACAGTTATTTTAGCCACTCATGATAAAGAAATTGTTAATTCTTTGGGACGAAGAGTGATTACTTTAGATAATGGACGAATAATTCGTGATGAAGAAAAGGGCCGATTTATTTTAGTTTAATTTTAAAATGTTAACTATAATTTGGAGAATAATTTATTACGGTTTTAAAAATTTTTGGAGAAATATGGGGCCGTCAATAGCAACAGTTGGCACAATGATTGTGGCTTTATCTGTTTTTTTGGGATTAATTTTGTTTAATGTAATGACCAATAAAGCCATAGAATTAGTTCAAGATAAAATTGATATTAGCGTTTATTTTAAATCTACTACGCCGGAAGATGAAATTTTAAATATTAAACAATCTTTGGAAAGTTTGCCTGAAATAAAAAGCGTGGAATATGTTTCCAAAGATAAAGCTTTAGAAATTTTTAAACAAAACCATAAAAACGATGAAACCATAATGCAGGCTGTTTCAGAATTAAATACCAATCCTTTGGTAGCTTCATTAAATATTCGCGCCAAAGATCCTTCACAATACGCTTTAATTGCTAACTATATTACTTCATCTAATTTAAATAATTTTATTGATAGTTTAAGTTATTCTAAAAATCAGGTGGTTATTGATCGATTAGTCAGTATTATTCATAATATTAATCAAGCTGGATTTGTGATTACTTTAGTTTTAGCTTTGGTGGCTGGATTAGTTATTTTTAATACTATTCGCTTGGCAATTTATTCCAACCGCGAAGAAATTGCAATTATGCGCGCCGTTGGCGCTTCAAATACTTTTGTCCGCGGACCATATATGATGGGCGGAATTTTTGCTGGAATTATTGCCGCAATTATAAGTATTATTATTTTTATCCCAACTGTTTATTTTTCAAATCCTTATTTAAAAATTTTTATTCCTAATTTTGATATTTTTTCTTATTTTATTTCTAATCTTTTAACTCTTACTTTTTATCAATTAATTTTTGGAATAGTTATTGGCGCTTTTTCCAGTTTAATTGCAGTTAGAAAATATCTTAAAAATTAATTATTAAAATAAAATATGGAATTTTTTCCAGTTTTAATTTTTATTTTATCTGCTTTAGGGATTTATTTTTCCGGAGAATTAGTAGTAAATAACATTGTTCGTTTTTCAAGATTTATTGGTATTAGCAGTTTTATTGCTTCGTTTTTTTTAATGGGTATTGCCTCAGCTTTGCCTAATTTATTTGTTGGCGTTAATTCGGCTTTTAATAAAATACCACAATTATCTTTGGGCGATGTTTTTGGCAATGATTTTATTAATTTAACTTTGGTTATATCATTAGCTATTTTATTTTCTAAAGATAAAAATATTAAAATTGATAATGTTTTTGTTCGGGAATCTGTTATTTTTATGATTGTAGCCGCTTTAGCTCCGCTTTTTTTTGTGGCTGACAACAACCTTTCCCGCTATGATGGATTTTTTCTTTTAATTTTATTTGCTTTTTATATTTGGTGGTCTTTTTCCAGAAAAAATTATAATTATGAAGATGTTTATAGCAAAAGTTATCAGCCATTTAAAAAAATTTTATTAGAATGGTCTTTTTATAAATCGTTTTTAAAAATTATTTTTGGTTTAGTTGTTTTATTTTTTTCAGCGCAAGGAATTATTTTTTCTTCAAAATATTTTGCTTTAAAACTTAATTTGCCAATGGTTGTTATTGGAATGTTAATTGTTGGCTTTGGTAATGCCTTGCCTGAAACTTATTTTGCGGTTTCTTCAGCTCGAAAAAACGAAACTCAACTTATTTTTGGCAATATGGTTGGTTCAGTGATTGCGCCGGCAACTTTAGTTTTAGGAATTGTTTCTTTAATCCATCCGATTTCTATTGAAAACTTTTCATTTTTGGAAATAAATCGTTTGTTTTATATTTTAGTTACAATTTTGCTTTTATGGTTTTTTGAACGAAAAAAAGAATTAACCAAAACTAATGCTTTAATTTTAATTTTAATTTATTTTTCATTTTTAATTTTAATTAGAAATTTTATAGGCTAATTTTATAATAAAAACATTAAAAACATTTAAATCACAATTTTGAATTTCGAATTTTGAATCAATTTTGAATGATTGAATTATTAAAACATTCG
>JBMFRD010000041.1:0-5733 GCA_049968295.1 Minisyncoccia bacterium | reverse complement strand
AAAGTAGGCAATCCTAAATTAGCACAAGTTGGACTAGAATCTGGAACTGAAATATAAAGTACTGATGAGGTGCCATAAAAACCATTGCCACCAGTATCAGAAACATACCAAGATATGGTTTTGTTTAAGTTGGTTAAATCAGATAATCGGGTTGAGTCTCTACCTTTTTTTAAAAGTTCAGCTGGGTTTAAGGAAATAATTACAGCTATACCAAGTACTGCAATTAAAGCCACAACCACTAATAATTCTATTAAAGTAAATGATTTTGAGGATTTTAAACCTCTAAGGTTCATAAGTTAATTATAAGAAATTAAGTTTTATAAAACAATATAAGTTATCCATAGGTAGGAATGAGATAAAAATGTAAAACTAAAAGTGCAAAATGTAAAAGAATAATTTTGAATTAAGAATTACGAATTAAGAATTAGGAATTTTGAATTTAATTAATGCTAAGGTAAGATTGCCGCGCCGCTCACTACGTTCACTCCTCGCAATGACGGAAGGGGTGGTAAGATTGCTTCGCCTTCGGCTCGCAATGACGATCCTTTTTTTGTCATCGCGAGGACTGCCATAAGGCAGGCCGTGGCAATTTTACAATGGTGTTTTTATAAAAAAAATTAACACTAATGTAAGATTGCTTTGTTTATGGCTTGCTTTTATATGATTAGCGCTTTTTATTTTTTTAATTTTTGTTATAATTAAATTATGCTAAATCCAGAATTAAAACTTAATCCTAAAATTTTTGAAGCGACAATTGAAGAAAAGCCAACGCGGGCTGGTTTTGGCGAAGGTCTTTTGGAACTTGGAGGGCAAAATCCAAATGTGGTTGCGCTTTGCGCAGATTTAAAAGAATCAACTTATAATCATTTATTTGCCGAACGTTTTCCGGAAAGATTTTTTGAGTGCGGCGTGGCTGAACAAAATATGGCTACGGTTGCTGCTGGTCTTGGCATTTCAGGTAAAATTGCTTTTATTTCTTCTTATGCTACTTTTTCTCCGGGCAGAAACTGGGAACAAATTAGAACTACAATTGCTTATAATGATTCTAATGTTAAAATTGCTGGTCATCATAGCGGAATTTCAACTGGCCCGGATGGAGCAACGCATCAAGCTACCGAAGATATTGCTATAATGCGGGCTATGCCTAATATGAAAGTAGTTGTGCCAGTTGATGCGCTTGAAGCTAAAAAAGCAACAATTTTTGCCGGAAATATTTGGGGCCCGGTTTATTTAAGATTTCAAAGAGAAAAAACTCCAATTTTAACTACTAATGAAACTCGGTTTGTTTTAGGCAAAGCTGAAATTTTTTGGCAATCAAAAAAACCTCAAGTTTTAATTATTGGCACTGGTCCAATTTTATATAATGCTTTGTGGGCGGCGCGCGATTTAGAAAAAGAAAAAATTGGCTCAATAGTTTTAAATTGTCATACCATTAAGCCCTTAGATAAAAAAATTATTGATTTAGCTAAAAAATGCAAAGCAGTAGTAACAGTTGAAGAACATCAAATTTTTGGTGGTTTAGGCGGCGCAATTGCTGAGCTTTTGTCAACTAATTATCCTGTGCCAATTGAATTTGTTGGAATTCAAGATGTTTTTGGTCAGTCCGGAAAGCCACAAGAATTAATTGTAAAATATGGTTTAGATATTAAAGATATAAAATCAGCAGCAAAAAAAGCAATTAAAAGAAAAAAATAAAAAAAATGATTGATGTTTTTGCAATTGGCTCAACAACTTTTGATAATTTTTTAGAAATTGATTCTAAAACAATGTTTTGGGATAAGGTGCCTTCTCAAAAAGCTTTGGTTTTTCCATTTGGCGAAAAAATTGAAATTAAAAATATTTATAGTTTTATTGGCGGGAATTCAGCTAATGCCAGCATTACTTTTAGTCGTCAAGGATTTAAAACCGGATGCGTGGCTAAAATTGGTAAAGACATTTGGGCAGATTTTATTTTAAAAAAATTAATCGCTGAAAAAGTTAATATAAAATTTATTCTTCAGGAAAAAAATATTCAAACTGCTTATTCAATTTTATTGCTTCAAAATGGCGAGCGAACTATTTTGTCTTATCATGGCGCTTCAAATTATTTAAAACTAAACGATTTAAATTTAAATCAATTAAAAAGTAAATGGTGGTATGTTTCTTTATCTGGCCAGTCTTATAAAATTTTTAATTCTTTGGTAAATTTTGCTTATAAAAACAATATTGCTTTAGCTTTTAATCCTAGTGGTTTTCATTTAATAAAAGATAAAGAAAGCATTTTAAAAAATTTGGAAAAAATTTCAGTTTTAATTTTAAATGAAGAAGAAGCTTCAGTTTTAACTGGAATTAGTTGGCAAAAAGAAAAAGAAGTTTTTAAAAAATTAGATAAATTAATGCCTGGAATTTTAATTGTAACTGGCGGAAAAAAAGGCGCAACGATTTCAGATGGTAAATATGTTTATCGTAGTGGAATATTTAAAGAAAAAAAATTGATTGATCGAACTGGCGCAGGCGATGCTTATGGTTCTGGTTTTATTTCTGGATTAATGCATAAAAATATTGGTTTTAAAAATATAGGCGATATCAAACCAGAAGATGTTTTGTATGCAATTAAATTAGCTGCGGCTAATTCTACTGCAGTTATTGAACATATTGGTGCATCAGTCGGCAGTTTAACTTTTAATCAATTTAAACAAGAAAAAAGGTTTAAAAATTTAAAGGTTAAAATTGAAAAAATATAAAAATATGGAAGCCAATAAATATTTAGCCAAAATTTTAAATGTTAGTCCGGATTTTTTAGCTGATTTAGATGAAAAAATGTCAGCTCAAACCGGCAAAAAAGATGTTCTTTTAAAAGTAGCTGAAGAAAATGAATCTTTAATTAATAAAACTTTAAATTTATTAGATAGTAATCAAAGAAGCGCCGAGCATATTCGAATGATTTTGCGTGAAATTGCTTTAATTCATGAAAAGTTTTTTTTGGATTTTTTAGAAATTATTGAAGGCCATAATAGGTTTGAAAAAGCAGTTAATATTGCTAAAAAAATAGCTAAAGTTGATAAAGGAATATTTTTAAAAAAAGAATTAGCTCAAAAATTTTTGTTGGAAAGAGAAGCGCCTAATCTTTTAAATTATTTAAATTGTAAAAATATGGAAGAAGTTTTGGCGCGATATGATGTTTTTGAAATTTGGAGCGCATTACGTTTTATTGAACCAAATGAATGGATGCACGAGACTTTTGAACAAATTTATAAAAATGTTGGCGTTGATGATTTTGAAGAAAGAGAAATTCAAATTAAGGTTTTAGGCGAAGAATGGCAAGATGTAGCTCAAAAATTTGTGGCTAAAAAACATCATAATGTTAGTCACTTAAAAGAATTTGGAATTATTTTTTTAAATCCAATTGCTGAAAATATTCCGGGTAAGTTTTTAAGAGATTTTGCTTTGCTTTTGCATTATACTCACGAAATTAATTTTTATTCTAAAATGTTTTTAAAATATTTAAGTCAGCCGGATTTTGCTTTTAAATTTAAATCTCTTTTGCGCGGCGATGTTTTAGAACCAGATAATATTTCTAATTTAGAAAAAACAACTTGGCTTATTGTTCAACGTTATCTTTGGAAAGAAAATCCAAATGACCCCCGGCTTTTTATTCAAAGAGTAAATCCAGAATCATTACATTGGGCTCGGGGCGAAAGAGATTTAGGATTAATTAGCGGCGTTGGCAAAAAATTGGATTTAAATTTATGGTACAACTTAGATTGGGTGGGCGGCGTTTTTTCTGATGGTCAAGATCAAGTTATTAGTTTTGATTTGGAAGATAATGTTATGTCAGCGGTTGCTTTTGCTGAAGGCAAAAATGAATATTTTAATTATCATCAGCGCGAAGCTATGTGGACAAAAATATTTTCTGAATATGTTGGCGGTGAAGAAAAAATGGAAGAAATTTTAATTAATAATTTTTTTGAAGGCAAAATAGATTTTAAAAAATTATGAATTTAAAAGAATTAATTTTAAAAGCTAATCAAAATTTTGAAGTTATTTGGCATTTTAATGTTTCAGAACTGGCAATGATTTTTGGAATTTTTGATGCGGCTTTTAATTTAAAAAAGCCGGTAATTTTAGGCGTTTCTGAAGGAGAACGTAATTTTTTAAGAATTAAAACTATTGTAAATTTAGTTAAAAGTTTGCGCCAAAATTATAATTTTCCAATTTTTTTAAACGCTGACCACTCGCATTCTTTTGAGTCCGCTAAAGAAGCAATTGATGCTGGTTTTGATGCGGTGATTATTGATGGTTCAAAATTAAGCTTAGAAGAAAACATTTTGCTTGCTAAAAAAGTTGTGGAATATCGCAATGAAAATAATAAAAATGTTTTAATTGAGGCGGAATTAGGATATATTGGAACGCATTCTGAAATTTTATCTGACTTGCCCCAAGGCGCGGCAATTAAAAGCGAATCTTTTACTAAACCCCAAGAAGCAAAAAATTTTATTGAGCAAACTGGAATTGATTTATTTGCGCCAGCAGTTGGAAATATTCATGGCATTATTTTAAAAGACAATCAAAGTTTAAACCCGCAAATTGATATTCAAAGAATTGCAGAAATAAAAAAAGCAACTAATATTCCTTTGGTTTTGCATGGCGGTTCAGGAATTCAAGAAAAAGATTTTGTTTCAGCGGTTCAGGCTGGAATAAATATTATTCATATTTCAACGGAATTAAGATTTGCCTGGCGCAAAGCCGTAGAAGAATTTTTAGTTCAAAATCCATCTGAAATCGCGCCGTATAAAATTTTAACCTCAGCTTATAATTCTACCTATCAAATTGCTGAAAAATATTTAAAGTTGATTTAAAATTTTTAAAATAAATTTATTTTTTGTTATAATAAATTTATAATAAATAATAAAAATATATTGACATAATTAAAAATAAGTTTTTATAATATAATTATGAAAAATAAATTTTTTATTATATTATTTATTGTATTTTTTGTTGTAACTTGTGTTCGCGCTCAAGAATCAAATAATGGCTTTACTCAAAAAATATATCTTTATCCCGGCTGGAATATAGTTTCTGCCCCCCGAGTTTTAGAAAGTTATTCTTTTTCAATTGAAGAAACTTCCGATAATTTTGACATTTATGTTTTAAATCCAGAAAGTTTATCTGGTTGGTCAACTATGGCTGAATTAGGACAAACAATGTTTCAACCCCTTTTTGGTTATTTTATTAATAACAAAACAAATAATATTCAGACTTTAACTTTTAATTATAAACAAGAAATACCTCCTAATGAGAGGTTGTTTTATAGAAATTTTTCAAAAACAGGTTGGTATTCAATTGGAGTTGCTAATCCAACATATGTTAAGCCAAGACACGATAATTCAATGGTTGATTTAAATAATCCAATAAATATTTTATATTCAATTAAAGATAATATTTCTTCTGTAATTGATTTTACTAATGGAAATGATTATCCTTGGATGGTAAAAGTTTCCTCAAATTGGAAGGGAGTTAATGCTAGTTCTATAAATAATTTAGATGATTTTAGAGATACAAAAGGATATGCTATTTTTGTTAATAATCCAAATAATGCTTTATATGAAGGATTTCAAAACATTGATTTAATTATAGAACCCTCTCAAGATGGAGCTCAAGATGGAGATCCAGAAAACGCCAGATTTGAGGTTTCAAAAAATTCTGGCTCACCAGTTTCAAATAATGTCATAGCTGATTATGCAACCGGAAGAG
>JBMFRD010000040.1:0-5735 GCA_049968295.1 Minisyncoccia bacterium | reverse complement strand
AGCGACGTAAGAAACCCGAAGGTTTCTTAAGCGGGGGTCGGGGGATTGTGAAAAAATTAATCGCACAATCCCCCGTGTTGGAAAATAGGAGCGAAGCGACGTAAGAAACCCGAAGGTTTCTTAAGCGGGGGTCGGGGGATTGTGCCAGCGAGAGGATTCGAACCTCTGACCTAGCGCTTATGAAACGCCCGCTCTGCCACTGAGCTACGCTGGCCTAATTACTTTATATTAAACACAAAAATTTTAATTTTGACAAATTTTTTAATTGACATAATAAAAAAATAAATTATAATATTAAAGCTTATCGCGGGAGGGTATGGGAAGGGTTTTCCTGGGAGCCCCATAAGCTCTTGAAGCAGGTTCAACTCCTGCCCCCGCAACAAAATTTAAAATAAAATTTTAAACAACAACCCCGCGCCAAGCGGAATTTTTTTATTTCTTTTTATTGTCTTTTAAAAATTTTAACATTTTTTCCAAGGGCCAAGCATTTATAATATCTTCTCTTTTAGCCCAACCTCGACGAGCTTGGCCAATTCCATATTCTAAAACATTAAAATGATTAATATTGTGCGCGTCTGAATCAATAGACATTTTTACTCCAGCTAAAATGCATTTTCTAATTAATTCATCATTAAAATCCAAGCGATCTGGATAAGCATCAATTTCTAAAATCGTTCCAGTTTGTTTTGCTACTTGAATAATTTTATCCCAATCCGCGCTAATGCCCTCTCTTTTTTGAATAATGCGGCAAGTAGGATGAAATAAAATATCTACATTTGGATTGGAAATAGCGCGAATAATCCGTTTGGTTTGTTCTTCTTTTGATAAATTAAAATTAGAATGAATTGCTACGCCAACGACATCTAATTTTTCTAAAATTTTATCTGGTAAATCCAAAGAGCCATCAATTAAAATATCGCACTCTGTTCCTTTTAAGATTTGAAAGTTTAAATTTTGTTTTTTAAGTTTTGAATTTATTTTATCTATTTCCTGCCATTGTTTTTGAATTTTTTTCTCGTCTAATCCGCCAGTCATTGCTAAATGTTTTGTATGGTCAGTAATAGCAATATATTTTAATCCAGATTTTAATGCTGCCTTTGCCATTTCTTCTATGGAATTTGAGCCATCAGTCCAGTTGGTTTGAACTTGTAAATCGCCAAGCAAATCATTGTATTCAATTAATTTTGGAATTTGATGTTTTTCGGCTAATTCTATTTCTCCTAAATTTTCGCGCATTTCTGGCGGAATATAATCCATTCCTAAAATTTGATATAATTCTTCTTCGGTTTGGCCGGCGATTTGCTTTCCTTTTTTATTAAATAAGCCGTATTCGTTTAATTTATAACCCTTTTTAATAGCAATTTGGCGCAAAGCAATATTATGATCTTTTGAGCCGGTAAAATAATTTAAAGCTGCGCCATAAGATTTTTGAGGAACAATTCTTAAATCAACATCAATGCCTGGCAAAATTCGAACTGCTGATTTAGTTTCGCCTTGAGCATAAACATATTCTACCTCCGGCATTTTAACAAAAAAATCCATTATTTTTAAAATATCATTTTTAGCTTTTAAAGAACCTTCTTTTTTAACAGTTAATAAAATATCTATGTCGCCAATAGTTTCTTTTCTGCGGCGGATTGATCCGCAAAGCATTACTGCCATTACTTCTGGCAAACTTTTTAATCTTTTTTCAATTTCCCGGGCCAAAGGCATAATTTGTCCTAAAAGGAATCGGCCTTTTGATTTTTTGGCAAATTCAATGGCTTTTAAAATTTTTTGTTCGCTTTTTTCGCCAAAGCCTTCTAATTGTTTAATTTTGCCGGCCCGAACTGCTTTTTCTAAATCAGCTAAATTTTTAATATTTAATTTTTGATAAAGTTTTTTAATGGATTTTGGGCCCAAACCTTCAATTTGGGTTAATTCTTCTAAATTAACTGGAACTTGTTTTTTTAAATCTTTGTAATATTTTAAATCACCAGTTTGAATTAGTTCTTCAATTTTTTGAGCAATAGAAAGTCCTATGCCCGGAATTTTTTCAATAGCTTTTATTCCACCTTGTTTATAAATTTCAACTATGCTTTTATCTAAAGATTCAATAGTTAATCCAGCTTTTTCATAAGCGCGAGGCTTAAATTCAACATCTTGCATTTCTAACAGCAGACTAATTTCTTTTAAAACTTTTGCAATTTGTTGATTAGTAATTGGTTTCATTAATGGTTTAAAACATTAAATATAAATTTTTCATCTTGAGCATCAATTTTAACTTTATGCCCGGGTAAAATATTTTTATTTAAAATTTCTTTGGCTAAAGGAGATTTGATTTTGTCATCAATAACTCTTTTTAGAGGTCTAGCGCCAAAAGAAACATCATATCCTAATTTAGCTAAAAGTTTTAAGGCTTCAGGGCTAAATTCTAAATCAATACCTTTTTCTTTTAAGGTATTTATAATATCTTTACAATTTAATTCTGCAATTTTTGTTAAATTTTCCAATGAAAGTTCGTTAAAAACAACAATTTTTGAAAATCGGTTTAAAAGTTCTGGTTTAAAATAATCAACTAATTTTTCTTTTAAATAATTAGCCACAGTTAAAGCTGGTTGCCCGGCTTTTAAAGCGTCAAGCACAATATCGGCATGCGCGTTTGAGGTAGCAATAATAATTGTATTTGAAAAATCAATTACCCGGCCAAAATTATCAGTTAATCGACCATCATCTAAAACCTGCAAAAATAAATTTAAAATATCGGGATGGGCTTTTTCAAATTCATCTAATAAAATTAAACTATAAGGTTTGTGCATTACTGCTTCGGTTAATTCACCTTCTAAAGCGCCATCGGGCGAACCAATAAAACGATAAATACTTTCTTTGGTTTGATATTCAGACATATCAAAACGAATCATATTATTTTTTGAGCCAAACTGAATTTCAGCTAAAATTTTAGCCAATTCGGTTTTGCCTACTCCAGTTGGTCCAACAAAAAGAAAACTGGCAATTGGACCATTGGTTTTAGTCAGTCCAGCGCGATATTGTCTTAAAGAATCAGCCACTGCTAAAACTGCGTCTTCCTGATCAATTAATTTTTGATGAATTAAATCTTCAAGATTTAAAAGTTTTTGGCTTTCTTCTGCTCCAGCTTCGCTTACTGGAATTTCTGATTTTTCTTCCACAATTTTAATTACATCATCTTCGCTAACCACTTTTTCGCCGCGTAATTTTACTTCAGTAACTGCGGTTTTTAAAATTTCTTCAGCTGAAGAAGGCAAAAATTTATTAGTAAAATATTTTTTTGCTAATTTAACCGCGGCATTAATGGCTTTAAAAGTTATAAAAACTTTATAAGTATTTTCTAAAATTAAACTATCATAAATTAAAATTTTTTCAGCTTCTTCTTTTGAGATTTCATTTACATTAATTACTTCAAAACTATTTAAAAAATCAGAACGAGTTTCAATGATGCGCTTAAATTCCTGCGGATAAGTTGTACCAATTACCGGAAAAACATCATTTTGAATAATTGGCAAAAGAGCATCAGCCACAGAAAGATAAGCTGTTCCTGAGGTTTTAACTAAATTATGAATATCTGGAATAACTAAAATTATGTTTTGGCTTAATAAAATTTCTTCAATAATATTTTGTAAACGTTTTTGAATTTCGTTTTCTGAAGCGCCAGCTACAAGCATACTTAAATGCAGCTCAACTAATCTTTTATCAAATAAAGGTTCTGGAACTTTGTCATAACTAAGATTATAAGCTAAATGATGAATAATTGTTTCTTTGCCAATGCCTACATCGCCTACTAATAAAACATTTGGATTTTGCGGTCGGGCTAAAACATTAATTAATCTTTCATATTCTTTTTGGTGACCAATCATAAATCCGATTTCTTGAGCTCGCGCTAAATCAGTTAAATCAATTGAAAATTTATCTAAAGTTGGAGTTGGAACGCTAGTCCAAGAACGATTAATTACCCGATGCCTGATTTTTTTCCTTCCGCCTGAAATCATTGCGCCTAATGCTTTTGGCAGGCTAAATTTCTTTTTAAATTTATTGCGGACAGTTTCAAATAAAATTGCTTGCTCAATTTGCTTGGCGTCAAAATTAAAAACATTTAATAAATTATTAAAAACTTCTTCGTTTAAGTTAAATAAACCAACAAATAAAGCTCCAATATCAATAAAATGTTCATTATGATTTAAGCTGTATAAAAAAGCTGGTTTTAATAAATTTTCAATTTTTAATATTAAATCTTTTTTGGAAAAATTTTTTATTTCTTTATCTTTTAAATCTTCAAGTTTGGATTTTAAATCTTTAAAATCTAAATCTAAACGATTTAAAGAATTTTTAATTTGTTCTTCTTCTAAAAGTTTTAAAGCAATTAAAATATAAAAATCTTTTTTTAAAATAATGCTTTGATCATAAGCTTTTTCTATTATTTTAAAAGCCTGCGGTGCTAAAACTTGTGCTAAATTAATTTCTTTTTTATTTACAACTTCTTCAATGGTTTTATCTGCGTCCTGAAAATGTATTAAGCGATCAATCCAAAATAAAACAAATAAAAGCCCCAACCACTTTAACTGATTAATTTCAGACATAAAAATTACAAAGGTAATTACAAAAAAAACAAAATTAAAAACAAAACTAATGATTCTAATTAAAAACCGGCCAAATATAGTCATTTTAAGCCGCTGGTCGTTAAAAAATATTTTTAAATTTTCGGTATTCATTATATTTTAAAATTTATTAAAGCCAAAACTAAAAAACTAAACGGAATTAAAACCCAAATAACAATAAAAATTAAAGCAAAAAAACTTATTATTAAATAAACAAAACTGCCAATTAAAATTCTTAATGTTCTAAAAAAAATGCTTAAAATTCTGCCTATTAAGCTATAATCTTTATACATTGGTTCAAAAAAATGTTTTAAATTAACTTTTATCGCAAAAGAATAATCCAAAGATTCTAAAGTTGAAATCCAATAATGAAAAATCCACCTTGTTCCTTTAACATACCAATGATTTAAAAATTCATAAATTCTAAATAAAAATCTATTAATTAAATATACTAATGCAAAATTCATATTTATTATTATAAATTATAAATTTAAAATGTAAAAATAAAAATTAATATCATTGTGATCCCCAAGCATTTGACAAAGGAATTCTCCATTCGCTTCGCTCAAATTCAAAACGCAAAAAATGCAAAACTAAAAACGTAAAATGCAAAAGAAATATTTTGAATTTTTAATTTAAATATAGATTCTAGATTCTATTTTCTATTTTCTACTTTCTAGATTCTTTTTTATTACTTTGCACTTTACGTTTTAAATTTTACGCTTTTATTCTTTTGCCTTTTGCGCCTTTCGTTTTTAATTTTTCTGTCATTGCGAGCCTAAAACCATAATTAAGTTAGGTTTTGGGGTGACTCCGCGGCGCGGCAATCTTATACAACCTTATAAATGGATGTGTGCAAAGACTTGACAATTCTTTTTTTTACTAAACTTTTTAGTAGAAGGTTGAAAACCTTCAGAAACCAAGGAAAGGGAGATCCTAAAAATGGGATGGAAAAGTTCGGATCCTCATGTAGGGAAGGATAATCGTATTGGTCGTCACGTTGATGTCTATCACACAGACGATCGTGGGAAAAGAGACCAGCCACATTCTAAAGATTTAAAAATTAGTTACGACGAAAACAAAACATTAGTTAGAGATGTAAATCCTCCTTCAAAAAAATAATGG
>JBMFRD010000039.1:0-5779 GCA_049968295.1 Minisyncoccia bacterium | reverse complement strand
CTCCTTTCTGGATTTTTCTGGACTTTAACGTCCAGAGAATTCGAATTCTAAAAAAAAATTAGGATCCGAATCCTCTGGACGTTAATATTATCAACTACCTGTTAAAATAATAACTTAAATATTAAATTTTGTCAATGTGCGATTTCAATTTTAAACAAAAATTTTTAAAATTAATTTTTAAAAAATTTAAAAAATAAGAAAAATAATTTGACAAATAAATTTATTTATAAAAAAATTAAATTATGAATAATAAATATGATTTTTTAATTTTAGGCGCGGACGGAATGCAGGGCAAAATTACAGCCAGATATTTATTAGAAAAAAACTATAAAGTATTTTTAGCTGATTTATATAAAACAACCCTAAATCCTATTTTAAAAAATTTTAAAAATTCGCAATTTGAATTTATTGACTTAAGAGATATTGACCAAACCGTAAAACTAATTTTAAAAACCAAACCCAGCGTAGTTATTAACTGCGCTGAAGCAGATTGGAATTTAAATGTTTACAAAGCTTGCTTAAAAACAAAAACACATTGTATTGATTTGGGATCAAGCATTGAAATGACTAAAAAACAACTTGAAATGGATGATAAATTTAAACAAATTAAAAAAATTGCTATTACTGGATGCGGATCTGTTCCCGGCATTGGAAACATAATGATTAATTACGCTATAAAAAAATTTGACTCTATTAATACAATTCATTTAGGGTTTGCTTGGGATTCAAATATTAAAAAATTTGTTGTCCCCTTTTCAATTGACAGCGTTATTAACGAATTTACCGCTCCAGCACCCTATATTCAAAATGGCAGATTTAAAACTAAAAAGCCGTTAAAAACCATAACCACTAAAAATTATAAATTAATTGGCGCTCAAAATTCATTTATAGTTCATCATTCTGAAACTTATACTTTATATTACTATTATCAAAAATATGGATTAAAAAATGTTAAATTTTTTGCTGGATTTCCAAATCATTCTATTGAAAAAATTTTAGCCTTAATTGAATTAGGCTTTGACAAAAACAAACCAATAAAAATTGAAGGCGTTGAAATAAAACCAATTGATTTTTTGGTTCAATTTACCAAAAGATTAAAAATGCCAAAAGGATACACTGAACAGGAAAATATTTGGGCAGAAATTCAAGGCAAAAAAAATAAAAAGAAAAAAATAATTTTAATGGAGTGTTTAGTGCCACCGCTTGCTGGCTGGGAAGATGCTGGTTGTAATATTGACACTGGCATACCAGCTGGAATCATTGCTGAAATGATTAAAAACAAAAAAATAAAAAAATATGGCAGTTTTGCTCCAGAAGCAATTGTGCCTGAAAAAGAATTTTTTAAAGAACTTAAAAAATATTCAATGACTATTTATGAAAATGGTCAAGAAATTAACTTATAAAATTAATTTTAATTTTTCTTTCTCTTGGACCATCAAATTCAATTAAAACCACTCTTTGCCAAGTTCCTAATAAAAGTTTGCTATTTTCAACTGGCAAAATTAAAGATGTTCCAATTAAAGATGATAAAATATGGTCTGGAACATGCTCGGGATTATGTGGGTGGCGATAATTTAATTTTGGAATTAATTTTTCAAAAGCATCTAACATATCCAAATCTGTGCCTGGATCTAAATCCGCAGTAGTTAAAGCGCAGGTAGTATGAAGCAAAAAAAGCGAAACTAATCCTTGTTTTATTTTAAGTTTTTTAATTTCTAAATTAATTAAATCAGTAAGATCTATAATTTCTTTTTTGTTTTTAGTCTTAATAATAACCACTTTTTAAATTAATTTACATTGGATGCTCTTCTGAATTATTTTTTGTTTTTGAGCTAAATACATATAAATAAAGAATGTCAAGAATGCCTAAAGTATTAACCACTAATAAAATCACAAACCAAATTTTACTATTTTGATGAGCTGCTTTCCAAAGCGCCATTCCCTTCCAAATTAAAGACCAAATCAGTAAAACTAAAAACAAGATGCTCATTGGGCCAAAAAAACCAACTCCTCCGCCAAAGCCAAAAAATGGATTAAAATTCATTTTTTTATAATTTATATTAACGACCTTTATTTAATTTGTTTAATTTATTATATTTATTTTTAATAAAATTTGGAACTGCATTTAAATTAATATAATATTTTTGCAGTTTTTTAGGTAAAGCAAAAAAATCAGAAACAGCCCCCCGGCATTTTAAAGCACCGCATTTACAAACAAAACTTTCATCAATAGTAGTTGAATAATCATAACAAATTTCTTCGCCTTTTTTTATAAATTGCAAAGCAAATAAAGTTGATTTATTTTTAATGCCGGCATTAGGCTCGCAAGAATGATTAAAATACAAATACGGTTTATTTAAATTTAAATATTTAAAAGCAGCAATTTGTAAAGGATTCATTCGATAATTACGTATATTTTTTAAATCAAAATATAAATTATAATTACGATAAGATTTGCCTTTTATTTTACAAATAACCTCTCCTTTTTTATAATTTTTCCCAGCATAAACACCATAACCTTTATTATTTTTTTTAACAATTAAAAATTTTTCTTTAGGCGATCCGCCGGGCATATAATTAATTTAATTTTAAACTATTTTAAAAATTTTTAAAATCAATTTAATTTATTATTTACCATGGCATTTTTTATATTTTTTGCCAGAACCGCACGGGCAAGGATCGTTGCGGCCTACTTTTTTATTAATTAAAAATTTAGATTGATTTTGATTTAATTTATTAACTTCTAAATTTTTAACTTGATTAATGTTTAAAGCTGCATTTTTTTCTTGAACTAATTTTTTAGCATCAATAAATTTCTTGTCTGCTAATTTAAAAATATTTAAAAAAACAAATTGGTTAAAGTTTTTCCAAAAATCACGGAAAAGCCGGTGCGCTTCTTGTTTATATTCTACCAGCGGATCTCTTTGGCCATAAGCTCTTAAACCAATAGATTCAATTAAAGCATCTAAATTTTCTAAATGATTTACCCACAAACTATCTAAAACTCCAAGCATTCTAAATATGGTTTGCGGATCAAAAGTTACTTCAAAACTTTTTTTCGAAAGAATACTCCTTAAATCTTCAATTTGCGGCTCTTCAGTAAAAGATTCATTTTGCTCCAATAAACCAACTTCTTTAAATATTTTTTCTAAAAATTCTTTTTGCGGGACAACTTGTTCTATTGGCAAATTTTTTATATTTTCTTCTCTGTCGCGCAAAATATTTTCCAAAGCTTCATTAGTTGCTTCAAAAATTATTTGCGCTAATGTTTCGCGGTTTAAACTTTCTAAAATTTCCTGCCGGCGGCGATAAACTGCTAATCTTTGTTTATTTAAAACATCGTCATATTCAAGCAGGTGTTTACGCATATCAAAATTTAATCCTTCTACTTTAGATTGAGCCTGTTCAATAACTTTTGATAAATAATTTAATTCCAATGGAGCGTCTTCTGGAAAATTAAATTTTTCCATTAAAGATTTTATTTTATCTCCGCCAAAAATTCTTAATAAATCATCTTCTAATGATAAGAAAAATTTTGTTTTACCCGGATCACCTTGCCGACCAGAACGTCCTCTTAATTGATTATCAATTCTACGAGCCTCGTGACGTTCAGTGCCAATTACATACAATCCTCCTAATTGCCTTATTTTTTCCGCTTCTTCTTTATTGGGCGGATTTCCTCCTAAAATAATATCTACTCCCCTACCAGCCATATTAGTTGCAACTGTTACTGCGCCTAATTTTCCAGCCTGAGCAATAATTTCTCCTTCTTGCTCGTGATTTTTAGCATTTAAAACATTGTGTTTAATTCCTTTTTGCGATAAAAGCGCGGAAAGCAATTCATTTTTTTCAATTGAAGTTGTGCCAACTAAAATTGGTTGTCCGGTCCGGGAAACATTTTCAATTTCAGATACAATTGCATTCCATTTTCCTTTTTGAGTTTTATAAACCGCATCTGGTAAATCTTTTCGAATTAAAGGTTTGTTTGGTGGGATAGAATAAACTTCCAAACCATAAACTTTATAAAATTCTTCAGCTGAAGTTTGAGCTGTGCCAGTCATTCCAGCTAATTTTTTATACATTCGAAAATAATTTTGAATTGAAATTTTAGCAAAAGTTTTTGCTTCTTCTTTAACTGGAACGCCTTCTTTAGCTTCAATCGCTTGATGCAAACCTCCAGAATATCTTCGGCCTAAAAGCATTCGGCCAGTAAATTCATCTACAATAATTACTTGATTATTTTTAACTAAATAATCTTTGTCTCGATGAAATAATTCTTTGGCTCTTAAGCTTTCTTCTAAATAATGAACTAATTTTAAATTTTCAGTTGCATATAAATTTTTAATTTTTAAAATATTTTCAACTTTTTCTATACCAGAATTATTAATAGCCACTGACCGATGTTTTTCATCTACTGTGTAATCAATATCTTTTTCTAATTGACGGACAATTTGAGCAAATAATTTATAATACTCGCTGGATTCAGCATCAGGCGCAGAAATAATTAATGGCGTTCTGGCTTCGTCAATTAAAATAGAATCAATTTCATCAATAATAGCGTAATGAAATAATTTATCGCTATTTTCTTCGGTAATTCTTCTTTGAACTTGATTTTCAAAACTGTAAGCTAAATTATCACGCAAATAATCAAATCCAAATTCCTGATTAGTGCCATAAGTAATATCTGCTAAATAAGCTTCTCGCCTTGAAATTGGACGCAAAAATTCATGTTGGATTCTAAAACTACCAGTTGTGTCTCGTTCAGTATCTATTAATAATTCTCCTTCAGGCTTAATTGTCCAATTAGGATCGTATAAATAAGCGCCATCTGGAACAATACAAGCTACTGATAATCCTAAAAAATGATAAATTTGGCCCATCCAAACTGTATCGCGTCTGGCCAAATAATCATTAACTGTTACAATATGCACTCCTTTGCCAGTTAAAGCATTTAAATAAGCCGGCGCAACAGCAGCTAAAGTTTTTCCTTCACCAGTCATCATTTCAGCAATTCCTCCAGAATGAATTACCAATCCTCCTAAAAGCTGAACATCAAATTGCCTTTGACCTAGGGTTCTTTTCGAAGCTTCACGCACTAAAGCAAAAGCTCGAGGCAAAATTTTATCTAATTCTGAACTTTCTTGAACTATTTTTTTTAATTTCTGACTTTCTAATTTTAAATCCTCGTCTTTTAATTTTTCTAATTCTGGTTCTTCGGAATTTATTTCTAAAATAACATTTTTAAATTTATTAAGATGAGAAGATTTAAAAATATTTTTTAACCAATCAATCATTTTTATTTTTTTGTCTTTTAGTTTTTTCTTTAAAAGATTTAAGACGTAAAATTTCTGTTTTCATTTTATCTTTAGCCAAATCAATTGCCGCATATAAATCTGAAGCATATTCTTCAACTCGCAAAAAATGATTTGGCAAATTTAAATTTACTTCAGTATAAAATATTTCACCTTTATGATGATGGCGAGTAGTTTTAGCAATTTCAATGTTTAAATTAATTTCAGACTTTTCTTCGTATTTTTTTAAAAATTTATTTAAACTTTGAAATTTTTTTTCAATATAATTTTGAATAGCTGAGGTTAACTCTAAATTTGTTGCTTTTATAATTATTTTCATATTTTAATTATATTCTAAAAAATTAAATTTGTCTAATTAAAACAAAAATCTCCTCCAAGTTGGAGGAGATTTTTACATTTTAGAAGAGCCAAAATTATTTTCTCTTTTTAGCTGTTTTTTTAGCTGGTTTTTTGGCCGCTTTTTTTAC
>JBMFRD010000038.1:0-5916 GCA_049968295.1 Minisyncoccia bacterium | reverse complement strand
GAATTAATTCCTCGTTTCTATCAATAATTATAATTTTAACTTGCTTAATAATTTCCTGCGGATATATTTTTTTAAAAGTTTCAAAAAACAAATCTTTCATTTCAGCTGCTAATTCTATTCCGGTTGGACCACCGCCCACAATCACAAAAGTTAATAATTCATTTATGTTTTCTTTTTGAAAAACAGCTTTTTCAAATAAATGAATAAAATGATTTTTAAGTTTAATTGCATCGTTTATGGTTTTTAAAGTAAAAGTGTATTTTTCTGCTCCAAAAACATCATAAAAATTTGTTTTAGATCCTAAAGCAATAATTAAATAATCATAATTTATTTCTCCGCATTTTAATAATACTTTGTTTTTATCTAAATTTATTTTTAGAACTTTGCTTTGAATAAATTGAAGATTGCGGCATTTAAAAACTTCGCGTAAGGGTTCAATAATATTACTTAAAGAAACTCCGCCAGTTGCAGCTTCATGTAACAATGGCGTAAATAAAAAATAATTTTTCTCATTAACTAAAATTAATTCTATTTCTTTTTCATTTTTAAAATTTTTTAAAAGATTTTTTAAAGCATAAACCCCGCCAAAACCACCACCTAAAATTACAATTTTTTTCATAAAGTTATTATAATTTTAATTTAAGGTTGAAACAAATATTCTGGTCTAAATTCAACTTTTTTAACTTGATTAAATTGCTTTGCGGTTTGATCAATTTGCAACCATAAAATTTTTGACCGACAAGATCCACCCGAAGTTTTATTTAAAGGATCGTCAAATTCTAAAATTAAAGTACCATCTGCCTTCAAATTTAATGATTTTAATTTAAATTGACTTAAAGGAAAATCGGTTGTAATTCCGCTTTCTTTTTCTTTTAGAGTTAAATTATTAACTCCATTTAATAAAAGTTCAATTGCATCTTTAATTGGAGTTTGAGAAAACGGTATTTCTTTTTGAATTGAAATCAACCCTTTTTCTGAGCATAAAATATTTCCGTTTTCATCTTTATCTTTTAAAGGATTATAATAATAAAGCAAAACTTTTTGATAATTTATATTTTCAAATTCAACTGGTAAAAAATAAACTTTTTGATATTCAATAATTCCAGACGGATTAGCTGATAAAAACATTAATTTGCCGTATTTTGTTTCTGGTTTTTTAAAATTCATTACACCTTCAAAATCAATAAAATTTTCAGTCATCCAATCGCTTTTAGCTCTTAAAATTGTTTGTCCTAATAAATTATTATTTTGATCATAAAGTTCAGCACTAAACTCTGCTTCAAAAAACCAATTCCCCCGGGCTCTACCTTTAATAATTAAAGGCGATTTTATTTTTTGATTTTTATTGGGAAAATTAACAATAATATCATTATTTTTTAAATTGTTTAACTCTTGATTATTTTCTTTATTTAATTTTTGATTTAAATTTATAAAGCTTTGATTAAAATATTTATACCAAATAATAAATAAAATTACTAAAATAATTAAAACTGCAAGTAAATAATAATATTTTTTATTCATTTATATTTTTTAAATCATTTAAAACTTCTTCAGCATGAAATTCTGGCTTTACATTTTTATAAATTTTAAAAATTTTACCAAAAGGATCTATTAAAAACGAAGTTCTTAATGTTCCTTCATAAACTTTGCCCATAAATTTTTTCTTAGCCCAAACTCCATATTTTTTAACCACCTCTTTTTTGTCATCTGAAAGCAAGATAAATGGCAAATTATATTTTTTAACAAATTTTTTATGAGATTCAACCGAATCAACACTTATTCCCAAGACTACAATATTTAATTTTTTAAAATCTGGAAAATTATCGCGAATAGCGCAAGCTTCTTTAGTGCAACCCGGAGTATCATCTTTAGGATAAAAATAAATTAAAACCCACTTTCCGCGATAATCAGAAAGTTTATGATTTTTTCCATCTTGATCTTTAAGTTTAAAATCCGGGGCTTTTTGGTTTAATTTTAAATTAATTTTATTCATAAGTTTATTATAATAAAAAATTATATTTATTTAAAATATTTCATAAATTTATTTTTTATGCTTTTGCTATCTTCATCAAATCTACGCTCCCAAACAAAAAATCCGGCTTGCAAATCTAATTTATAAATTATTTTATTATTTTTATCCCTAATTCCATCAGTGGCACATTGAGCAATTTTTTCAAAAGTTGCATATTGCATCTTAGAATAATTTGGATCTGAAATATAAAAACCGCTTTTATCCACACCAGTTATGTTAACTGTGTGATTTATCGGTGGAGCTATTAATGACAAAGTAACAATTTTTCCGTTTCTAATATTTTCTTCTATTTTTTTAATAATTTGTCTTACAAAAAATATATTATTTTCAAATTTTTGATCATTAGATTGCAAATCTTGAAATTGAACAATAAAACTTTGCCAATTTAATTTTAAATTAATATTTTTTTGTTTAAAAATAAAATTTACCAGTTCGCAAAAAGCTTCTGGATTTTCAATAGCCATTTTAGATTTTAATACGCCTTGATTTAAATCAATAAATGTTAATTGTCCTTTTTTCCAAAATGGAGAAGTATCAATTCCCTCTTCTCTCATTTTAGAAAAAATATTAATCATTTCTGATTTTGAAATATCAAATATTAATTTTAAATCATTAATCGCCTCAACTTGATTTTTTTTAGGATTTAATGCCTGATAAGCCATAACTAAACAAGCAAACCAACATATTCCTTTAAAATCTGGAAATTTTTCTCTTAAACTTTTAATTGGCTCGTTTTTACTTCCTTGATAAAAATGATCGCATTTAAAAATAACTTTATCTAAATATTCTGATCTTTTTTTATCAAAAGAGCCAATCATTTTTATAAAAATATTATTTTTTATTTGAAATTTTAGCTAAATAAATAGAAACTAAAACTAATATAATTGTAAGAATAGTTGCATAAATAAATTTTGCAGTTAAAGTATTAGTACTTAAAGGAAAAACATATTCAATTAAACTTTTAACCGCGTCGTTCCAAGCAAAGGCTACAACTAAACCTAAAGCAGTAAGTAAATAACCAATAATTTTTTCGCGAATTTCTTTTTTAATTTCTTCGCTTTCTTGTTTAATTTTTTCTTTAAAATTTTTAATATCGTTCATAAATTTATTAATTTTTTATTATTTTAATTTTATTTAAAAAACAAAGATAAAACTGCAAAAGCAAGTCCTAAATCTCTAATTCCACTAGGTGAAGTAATTCCTAAACTAAAAAAAGCAATGCCCAAAAGATGTAGGGTGGCTAAAATTGAAACAATTTTTAAAAATCTTCCAAATAAAAAACATAAACCTAAAATTACATCAAATCCGGCATTTAAATAAATAAAATAAATAGCCAAATTAGAATTGGTTAAAAAATCAGGTAAAAGGCTAATCCATTTTGAAGCTGATTGAAACTGATTAATTCCAAAATATAAAAATACAATCGCTAAACCAATTCTTAAAATTTTTTTGCTCATTTTTGTTGAATTAAATTATTAATATACAACTTTTAGTTTAAACATCAAAAAATTATTTTAATAATTGCCCGATTTTAAAAGTTTTTAATTTTTCTTCTGGTTTTTCTTGGCCATTATGCTCATTTTCAAAAGCAGTTGTTCCATCTTTACCACAAATTCCTAAAATGGCTTTCTCACCACCAGGATGATTTTTTATCCAAGAAGTTAAATCATAAACATTACCTCGAATAACTGACCAACAACTTGCTACAGAATTATGTTTTTGCACTTCGCTTAAAGGATATAAATTTTGAACTTGAATATTTGAAGTAATATCTTTTGTTGTAGGATTAATATTTTCTGAATTTGTATTTACATTATTAGTCTCAGGTTTTATTTCTGTATTAATTTTAGGCGTCAAATTATTTTTTGCATTATTTTTTAATAAATTATTATTTGTTAAATAAAACACTCCACCCATACCAATAATCACAACGACTAAAATTAAAACAACTAATATTTTTTTCATTTTTTTATAAAAAAATTCAATTTAATTATTTAATTAATATTCATTATAACACAGAATTTTTATTTTCCAAATTAAATTTTGCCGCTTAAAATTTTTTCTCTTATTTTTTTAACTTCATTTTCAAAAAAATACAAATTATGAATGGTTAATAAATTCCCAGCTAATAATTCTTTAGCTTTAAAAAGAAAATAAATTTGAGATAAAGTATAGTTTTGACAGGTAAAACATTTACAATTTTTATCAATGGGTTTAAAAATTTTTTGATATTTTGATTTTATAAGATCTATAAATCCTGATTTGGTTAAAGCCATTCCATGCCGCGCCATTCTAGTTGGTAAAACACAATCAAATAAATCAATTCCATACTGAACAACGCGCTCAATGTCTTCTAAACTTCCAATGCCTAATAAATGATGCGGCCGTAAATCATCAATTTTTTTAGAAACAATATTTAAAATATTGTACATATCACGTTTGGTTTTACCCAAAGCCCCGCCAATAGCAATTCCAAAAACATTTAACTTATTAACAAATTCAGCTGATTTGATTCGTAATTCTTTATATAAACCGCCCTGAATAATGCCAAAAACTTGTTGATTTTTAGTTTTACCTTGCAAAAACCTTTTAAACCACTGATGCGAAAGTTCAACTTCTTTTTCTGTAGTTTTAAAATCATCTAATGGAGTGCCGCAAACATCTAAAACATAAATAAAATCAGCGCCTAATTTTTTTTGAGTTTCAAAAGCTTTTTCCGGAGAAAGCAAAATTTTCCTTCCATCGCGCGGCGATAAAAATAAAACTCCAGCTTCATTAATTTTTTTAATTAAATTATTGCCTTTAAATTGTTTTTTATTTTTATTTTTTTCTTCCGGAAAAATTGAACTAATTTTACCCAAACCAAATTCATTGCCTTTGCCTAAGCTAAAAACCTGAAATCCTCCTGAATCAGTAAAAATTGGTTTTGGAAAATTAAAAAATTTATGCAACCCTCCAAATTTATAAACCAAATCAACATAATTTAAATCTAAAAAATGAAAAGAGTTAGTGATTTGAGCCTGAGCTCCTGTTTTTAAAAAATCATTTTCTAAAATTCCGCCTTTAATTACACCTAAAGTTGCCACTGGCAAAAAGGCTGGAGTAATAATTTCGCCATGCGGAGTTTTTATTTTTCCAATTCGGGCTAAACTTTTTTTAGATTTTTTTAAAATTTCAAATTTAAACATTTTTTAATAAAAAATAGTTTTGGTTTTGTGTTTTTTTAAATTTAAATTATGAGCAATATTCCAAAAAACTAAATCTAACTTACAAGGTAAAATATTTAATTTAGAAGCCAACCATTCTCCGGCTAAAATTGCTCCAGCTCGTAATTCAATTTCTTGTCTTGAAGCAAATTTTATTTCTTGACCTTTGTAAATCTTATTTTTTAATTCTTTATTATATATTATTAAACCCAAATAATTAAAAAAAGCAATGATAGAATAATCCGGAAAAATAGTTAAATGCGCTAATTTTTTGGCATTTTTTATAAAACCATATAAATATAATTCCCAATAAAGCAATTGCGCTTTTTTGTAAAAATGAATTTGATATTTAGGATAAATATCTTTATATTGAGGCAGTTCGCTTAATTTTAAAACAAATTTTTCCGGGCTATTTTCATATTTTTTAATAAACAACAAAAAATTACCATTATAATTTTTATTTAACCAGCTTAAAGTATTAACATAAATTTTATATCGCAAAGCAGCCAATTTTTTATTTTCTTTAGGCGATATTATTTTTTGAAAATCTTTAAAATTAACTTGATTTAAGCCAAATTGCATAAAAAAATCATAAAATCTTTTAGCCAACCCAAAATAACTTTTTTCATTTTTATATTTCCAATTTAAAGGATAACACCACAAAGAAAAATCAATGCT
>JBMFRD010000037.1:0-6240 GCA_049968295.1 Minisyncoccia bacterium | reverse complement strand
CCAGTTAAAGTAAGATACCAAGTATCAGTTGAATAAAATTGAGTTTTGTTTATAGAAAGTTGAGGATTGTAAGTTGGTTGAGGTCGTGGCTGCGGCTGAGGCTGAGATGCTTTAGCTGAAACAACAACTGTTGTTTTAGATAATAATTGGCCAACCCAACCAGTAAAAGAATTATATTCATATAATCTAAATTCATATCTCTGCTCAGTATTATCAGGATAAATCCAATCAGCTATACAATTATTGCAGGAATTTTGATAAGAAAATAATTTTTCCATTCCGCCATTTAAAGAAACATAAACTACTGCTCCTGAAACCTGATCAAAGCCGCCACTATTCCAACTTACATAAGTAGTAAAAGGACCATTTCCAGAATTACCATCAAAATAAGAGGGGCTGGCTGTAATTGAACCATAAGCAGCATTAGCTTGACTAATTAAACCAACTGGAAAAATATTAGTGACCACTATTAAAACTGTTAAAAATGTAAACGTTTTTTTCATTTATTTTATATTTATTTTACGACCATAAAAAATATAAACATTTTAATATATTATATCATATAATTTTAAAAATGTCAATAATTACTTATCTAAGCTTTACAGCTTTAAATATAAGCATTTTTTGATATTAAATTAAAACATAAAAAAAATAAAATGTCAAAATGTTTGCCAAATTAAATTTAAATTTGTAATATTAATTTATGGATGAAAAAATTAACAAAAGAGCAATAAAACATTTAGCTGAGCTTAGTAGAATTAAATTAACTGAAAAAGAAGAAGAAAAAATCTTAAAAGATTTGCAAAAAATTATTGATTATTTTAATGAATTAAAAACAGTTGATGTCTCTGGTGTTTTGCCAATGACTGGCGGAACTAATTTAAAAAACATTTTTAGGAAAGATGACGAAGAAAATCCTTATTTAGGCAAAGGCAAAAAATCATTCCCAGATACAAAAAATGACTTCCTAAAAGTTCCAAAAATTATTTAATTTTAAAAATATGGATTTAGAAAATTTAACTATTAAAAAACTTAATCAAGGACTTAAAAATAAAGAATTTAAAGCGGTAGAAATTATTAATTTTTATTTAAATGAAATAAAAAACAAAGATAATGATATTAAAGCTTATTTAAATATATTTGGGAACGAAGCTTTAAAACAAGCCGAAGAAATTGATTTAAAAATTAGTCGCGGTGAAGAAATAAATATTTTAACCGGATTGCCTTTGGCAGTAAAAGATAATATTTTAATTGAAAATTTTCAATCTACTGCTGCTTCAAAAATATTAGAAAATTATATTTCTAGTTATGATGCTTGGGTAATTCAAAAATTAAAAGAAAAAAATGTTGTTTTTTTGGGAAAAACTAATTTAGATGAATTTGCAATGGGTTCTTCAACTGAAAACTCGGCTTTCCAAATAACTAAAAATCCTTATGATTTAGAACGAGTTCCGGGAGGAAGTTCAGGCGGATCAGCAGCCGCAGTGGCTGCAAATTTAGCTTTAGCTGCTTTAGGCTCAGATACTGGCGGATCAATCAGGCAGCCAGCAAGTTTTTGCGGTGTAGTTGGATTAAAACCAACTTATGGCGCAGTATCTCGTTTTGGATTAATTGCTATGGCTTCTAGTTTAGATCAAATTGGTCCAATAACTAAAAACGTTGAAGATGCGGCTTTAATTTTTGAAGCTATTTTAGGACAGGATAAATTTGATGCCACCAGTATAAATTTAAATGAAAAATTTAAAAATGAAATTTTAAATCCTGATTTTAATCAAATTAAAAATTTAACTATTGGCTTGCCAAAAGAATTTTTTATTGGCGGATTAGATAATGAAACTGAGAAAGAAATAAATTTTGCTATTTCTGTTTTAAAAAATTTAGGTTTTAAATTTAAATCTATTTCCTTGCCGCACTCTAAATACGCTTTATCTTGTTATTATATAATAATGCCGGCAGAAGTAAGTTCAAATTTAGCCAGATTTGATGGTATAAGATATAATCGCAGCTTTAATGAAAAAAATATTTTTGATCTTTATTTTCAAAATAAATCCTTGTTTGGCCAGGAAACAAAAAGAAGAATTATTTTAGGAACATTTGTCCTATCTTCTGGTTATTACGATGCTTATTATAATCAAGCTCAAAAAATAAGAAGTTTAATTAAAAATGATTTTGAAAAAGCTTTTCAAGAAGTTGATGTTATTTTAACTCCAACCTCGCCAACTGTTGCTTTTAAAATTGGATCAAAAACTAATGACCCGCTTTCAATGTATTTATCTGATATTTTTACTATTCCGGCAAATTTAGCGGGTATTCCAGCAATTTCAATTCCGACCAAAAAATATAAAAAAGAACACAAAGAATTACCAGTTGGCTTTCAATTAATGGCTCGTCATTTTGAAGAAAAAAATATTTTAGGCATTGGCCAACTTTACGAAAAAGAATTAAACTAAAAAATTTTAACTTAAAAAATTATTATTTAAAAACTATTGAGTAGTTGTTGTTTGAGTAGTTGTGTTTTGTTGAATTAAATTATTTGAGCTTGTTGAATTTGGTAAATTTAAAGGATTACGAAGACTATCAGGAATTAATTCTGGCCCAGAAGGAATATTTTGAGAGTTAAACAAAGAATCAATAGACTGATTATTAATATCAGTTATAGTTATTTCTCTAAGTCCGGGAGTTCGCAATCCCCTAACTTTTACCTCTTTATCTACAAAAGAATTTAAAACGGTTTTTACTTTTTCATCTTTAGAGTTTTTAATTGTAACTAAAATATCCTGATTGGTTTTTAAAACATATTGATTTTTTTCAAATAAAATTTTACCAACTAATTCTACTTCTAAAGATGAGGTTGATTGACTAAATAATAATAAATGACTCATTAAATTTGATTTTTCTGAATTTAATAAATCATTATTTGCTTTTAAGCTGGAATTTTGTTGCTGTAATTCATTAATAGTTTTAGTTAAACTTTGACTTTGATTTTCAACATCTCCTCTTTGAGAAACTAAAGCATTAATTTGATTTTCTAAATTATTATTTTTTTGATATAAAAACAAAACCAAACCCAAAAGCCCGGCAATAACCAATCCAAATAAAACATAAATTATAATTTTAATTTTTTTATGATGAGGGGGTAAGGATTCTATTTGAATTTGTTGAGGTTGAACTGAAGCATTAGATGTAGCAACTGGTTTTTGTAAAATATTTTTATTTTCTTCTGATTTTTTTTCTTCTAACTTAATTTCGGAAACTTTTTCTAATGTCGGCAAAAAATCTGCTTTAGAAAGATATTCTTCAGAAGATTGTGGTTTTGAATCTTTAACCAAATCTTTATTTTGAGATATTTCTTTTAAATTAACTAAATTTGATTCTGAATTTTTTAAAGCACCGGATTCGTTATCTATTACTTTTAAAGCTTCTTCAATATCAGACATTTGCCAACCAATATTTAAAAGCGCTTGTTTTAAATCTTCCCGTTTTGCTCCTGACTCTAATTGTTCTTTTAAATAATCTACTAATTGTTGATTAGCCATTTTTTTATTTTTTTAATATTTTATTTTATCGGCCTATGTTTCTATTTTACTATTTTAATTTTTAAAAAACAATAAAAGTTATCCACAGCCCCGAATAACTTATTTATTATTAGTTTTGATAATATTGTCAATTAAGCCATAATTTTTTGCGTCTTCGGCGCTTAAATAAAAATCGCGGTCAGTATCTTTTGAAATTTTAGAAATTGACTGACCAGTGTGTTTAGCTAAAATATTATTAATTTTATCTCGAATTTTAATAATTTGACGCGCTGTAATTTCAACTTCAACTGCTTGTCCTTCTGCGCCGCCCATTACTTGATGCAACATCACTTCTGAATTTGGTAAAGCAAATCTTTTGCCTTTTTTTCCGGCAGCTAAAAGAACCGCGCCCATTGAAGCAGCCATACCAACACAAATTGTAGAAATATCCGGTTTAACATATTGCATAGTATCATAAATTGCAAGTCCAGCTGTAACTACTCCGCCCGGAGTATTTAAATAAAGTTTAATATCTTTTTTCGGATCTTCATGTTCCAAAAACAAAAGCTGAGCAATAACTGAATTTGCCAAAGCGTCAGTAATTGGACCGCTTAAAAAAATAATCCTTTCTTTTAAAAGCCGGGAATAAATATCATAAGCCCGCTCCCCTTCTGGGCTGCGTTCAATAACCGTTGGTATTAAATTAAAATTTTTTATATCCATATTTTTATTTTAGTAAATTTTAAAAATAAAGCAAGATATCAAAAATAAAACTTTATTTATTTAAAAGTTAAAATTAGTTAGGTAAAAAAAATAAATAAAAAAAATTTATAATTATATATAATTATATTTTAAGAATTTAAATAAATTTATTTAAATTCTTAAAATATAGGGCCTCTTTTTTTAAGTAGAGACCCATAAAATTTTGCCTTTACGGCCTCACAAGCGGAGGCGGTAAAGGTTGATAATATACGGTGGAGGAATTTTTTTTCCCACGCGCTGCGGCATAACCACCTGCCGCAGCACCACCAATCGCAAACGGAATTAACCATTTGCGATTTTTTTGCCACCAGCTTTTTTTATAAGCTAGTGGCTCATTTTTTTGAGGAACTTTACGCTCCTCAATATTAACAATATTAACCTCGCCGCTATGAGTGTGACGGATTTCTCCGCCAACTTCAACGCGGTGAGTGATTTCGCCTTCAACCCGCAATGTTCCGGGTTGAAGCTTAATTTCCTTAATTTCCTGAAGCGCATTCTGAATCTGAGGCTGCGGCTCAGGACCGCATTGTTTTACTCCATCAGGAATCCATTCTGAAGGAGAAATAATTTTATTACCGCAATTATAAATCCACTTAGCTACGCCAGTAGATTTTTCTACCACCACTGGTGTAAGTGGCGGCAAGATGCAGCTAACTTGACGACCAGAACCGGTCGTCATTATGATTTTAACCTCTTTCGAGGCTTTGACCAGGCACTCTTCGGCCCAGTCAATTTTTTTATCCGGATCAGCCGGATCTTGACCAATCCGACAATAATTTTTTTCCTGCGCCAATGCAAAAGCATAAGCGCAAAAAACAAGCAGAAACAAAAGAATTGTCTTTTTCATTTTTCAACCTCCCGCCAAATAATAAAATAAAAATTAATATAAGTCAATAAAAAACACTAATTTAATTATTTATAAAAAAATTTTTTAAAGTTTTTAAAATTATACCTAAATCCAAAACAATAGAACGGTTTTTAAGATAATAAAGATCATATTGCAGTTTTTCATAAGTATCTTCAATTGAAGCTCCGTATTTATAATTAATTTGCGCCCAACCAGTTATTCCCGGCCGGACTAAATGCCGAATATTATAAAAAGGAATTTTTTCTTCTAAAATTTTTACAAATTCCGGACGTTCGGGACGAGGACCAACAAAAGAAATGTTTCCTTTTAAAACATTAATTAATTGCGGCAGTTCATCTAAATGCGTCCGAACTAAAATTCTGCCAATAAAAGTTAATCGCGGATCAAAAGTTCCAGAAGTTTTCCATTTTGGACCATCTTTTTCAGCATCTACAATCATTGTTCTAAATTTATAAAGAACAAATTCTTTGTTGTTTTTACCAACTCTAATTTGTTTATAAATAATCGGTCCTTTGGAATTTAATTTAATTAAAATAGCAATTAAAATTTCAAGCGGCAATAAAACCATTCCTAAAAATAAAGCTAAAATAAATTCAAAAAAATTTTTTAATTTATCATAAAATTTTTCCTGATTAATAATTTTATCCAAAAACCACTCTTCATTAATTTCAGACAAAGGAATTTTTTTAAAAACTAATTCATAAAAATAAGGCAAATCATAAATAATTTGACCAGCAGCTAAAAGCTCATAAAAAATTTTAGAAAAATTTAAATCTTTTTTAAAAGCAAAAGGCACAACAATTAAATTAATTTCATTTTCAAAAATAATTTTTTTCCAGCTGTTTAAACTTTTTAAATCAGAAGGAATTTCGTTAATTTTCCAAAATTTAACAATTTCATAACCAAGTTGAGGATTGGTTGCTAAAAATTTATAAATTTCTAAAGCTCCGCCATCATTACCAATTAATAAAACTTTTATTTTTGGCAAAACATTAATAACTAATTTATTAAAATACCGGCGCCAAAAAAATTCTAATAAAATAAAAATTACCGAAAAAATAAATAAATTAGTTCGCGGGGCAATGCCAATAAACG
>JBMFRD010000036.1:0-6249 GCA_049968295.1 Minisyncoccia bacterium | reverse complement strand
GCGATTTAGAACCAATAGTAAAAGCTTTTAAAAATCAAGGAAAAGAAAATAAATAATTTTATTAAAATAAAAAAACGTAAAATTAAAAGTGAAAAACGCAAAAGAAGAATTTTGAATGAAGAATTTAATATTTTAAATATAAAAAGCAGAAAGTAGAAAGTAGAATAAATAATGTTTCAAAATTATGAAATTCGTATTTGATTTAAAATTCTCCGCCAAGGGCGGATCCGCCTCGAGTGAAAAAAGTCAAAATTAAAAATTCCTAATTCATAATTCTTAATTCCTAATTCATATTTTGTTTTTTGCACTTTTCGTTTTTCGTTTTTAATTTTAAGACATCAATGTAAGATCGCCACGCTCACTCGCTTCGCTCGTTCGCTCGCTATAACGGAGAAAGAATCGTCATTACGAGCCTCGCCTTACGGCGGGGCGCGGCAATCTTACATTAGCTTTAAAAAATTATTTTTTTATTTTTTTTGACTTATTTTTTAAATCAAATATAATTTAATTTATGAAAACAAAAATTATTAATTTAATTTTAGTAATATTTTCGGTTTTTCTTCTTTTAAGTAGTGGATTTTGGTTGGGAACCAAATTTGGAGGAAACTTTAAAGTTTTAAATGCTTCAGTTTCAAATATTGGAAACCAAAATACAGTTGATCTTAAAATTTTTTGGGAAACTTGGGATGCAATTCATAAAAATTATTTTAAAGACAATGCTATTAGTGATAAAGATAGAGTATATGGCGCAGCAAAAGGTTTAGTTCAGTCATTAAATGATCCTTATTCAAATTTTTTTACTCCAGATGAAGCTAAAAAATTCGAACAAGACGTTCGAGGAAATTTTGGCGGAATTGGAGCTGAAATTGGAAGTAAAAAAGGTTTTATTATTATAGTCAGTCCATTAAAAAATAGTCCAGCAGAACGAGCGGGTTTAAAGCCAGAAGATAAAATTTTAATGGTGGATTCTACTTCCACCGAAGGAATGACTGTTGAAGATGCGGTTAAAATTATTAGAGGAGAGCCGGGAACTGAAGTTAAATTAATGATTTTGCGTAGCGATTGGGAAAAGCCGCGCGACTTTAAAATTAAAAGAGAAGTTATTCAGGTCCCAACTTTAGATTACGAAGTTAAAGATAATATTTTAATAATTAAATTATATAGTTTTAATGTAAATACTGAAAAATTATTTTATGAAGCCGCGCTTGATGGTTTTGCAAAAAAGAATGCTAAGGGATTAGTTTTGGATTTAAGAAATAATCCCGGAGGTTATTTAGATGTAGCAGTTGATTTGGCTGGTTGGTTTTTAAAAAAAGGAACGCCAGTAGTTAAAGAATTAACTCGCAATGGAGAAAAAGATCCTTATTTAGCAAACGGAAATGGGGCTTTAGTTGATGTACCGGTTGTAGTTTTAGTTAATAAAGGCTCAGCTTCAGCTTCAGAAATTTTAGCCGGAGCATTACAAATTCAAAGAAAGGTTAAGCTGGTTGGCGAAGAAACATTTGGCAAGGGTACGGTTCAAAGACTTATAGAATTATCAGATGGTTCTTCTTTAAAAATTACAATTGCTAACTGGGTTTTGCCAAATGGACATATTTTAGAAGGAAATGGCTTAAAGCCAGATATTGAAGTTAAAATAGATGAAAATAATGAAAAAGATAATCAAAAAGACATTCAATTAGAAAAAGCTTTAGAAGTTATAAAGCAAGAAATTAAAAAATAAATTTAATAATTAATTAACTTCAAGGTAAGATTGCTGCGCAACGACACGCTGTTCTGTCATCGCGAGACGACCATTCGGGATTGGCAAAATTATATTGGCAAACTTATAATAGTTTTGTATAATATTATTAATAAAAAAAGTCGTTTTCATATATAAATATGAAAAGTTTTCATATATTAATATAATAAAAAAATGAAAGTAATTTTATTAGAAGATGTAAAAGGAGTGGGGAAAAAATACGAGATTAAAAATGTTTCTGATGGTTATGCTAAAAATTTTTTAATTCCTAAAAAATTGGCAAAAATAGCTACTAAAGAAGAAATAAAAAAAATAGAAAATTTAAAATCAAAATTAATAGAACAAGAAAAAGAATTAATTAAACATTTAGAATCTATTGCTCGGTTAATTAATGAACGATTTATTGAATTCAATTTAAAAGCTGATGAAAAAGGAACTATTTTTGGTTCAGTTAACAAAGAAATGATTTTAAAAGCTTTGCGCGAGCACAAGTTAATTACTAAAGAAAGGATAGATGTTTTATTAGAGCATCCAATTAAAGAAGTGGGCGAGCATAAAGTAAAAATAGATTTAAAAAAGGGAATTACGGCTGAGTTAAAAGTTATAGTACATTTACAACAGTAACTTTTCTTTTTGATCCATCAAATTTAGTTTTAGTTTTTATTTCAAATTTTATTATTCCGTCTTTTGCAGCATAAAGAGTATCATCGCCAGCCTTTAAAACATTTTTTCCGGGTAAATATTTTGTTCCTCTTTGACGAATTAAAATTTCACCAACTTTTACTTTTTGGTTATCTTGACGTTTTACTCCTAATCGTTTAGCGCGTGAATCTCGTCCTAATTTTGTTGATCCGCCTGATTTTGTATGTGCCATATTTTTATAACAATTTTATAATTTTTAATATTAGTATATAATATAAATATGTCAAGTTTTGATTTTGAAAAAAATATTGGCAAAAAATTAGTTTTAGATATAGAAACCGTTGGCGAAGATTTTGATTCTTTAGATGAATTTACTAAAGACGCTCTTACTAGTTGGATTAAAAAAGAAGCTGAAAGCGAAGTTGATTACCAAAAAGCTTTGGAAGAATTAAAAAATAGATTGGGTTTTTCGCCATTAACTGCTCAAATTATAGTAATTGGGCTTTTAGATTATGAAAAAAGAACTGGGATTGTTTATTTTGACGCGCCTAATCAGGATATTGGAGAATTTAAAGAAGGTGAAATTATTTTTAAGTCAGCTAATGAAAAACAAATGCTTTCTGAATTTTGGAAAATTAGCAATCATTATAATTATTTTATAACTTTTAATGGTCGGGCATTTGACATTCCGTTTTTAATGATTCGTTCCGCAGTGCATGGGATTAGGCCAACAAAAGATTTGATGCGCGGCAGATATGTTTATCAGCAATCTTTAGATGCAATTCATATTGATTTAGCTGAACAATTAAGTTTTTATGGCGCTTTGCGCAAAAAAGGAAGTTTGCATCTTTGGACTCGGGTTTTTGGAATAGAAAGTCCTAAAAGTCAAGGCGTAACCGGAGATGATGTTGGCGCGTTATATAGTGAAGGAAAGTATTTAGACATTGCCCGTTATAATGTTTTAGATTTAAAAGCCACAGCCGAGCTTTTTAAAAAATGGAATGATTATTTGAATTTATAAAAAAAAGTTTATAATTTAAGAAAAAGGTCGAAAAAAATATAAATTTTATTATAAAATATGAAAAAATTTTTAGTCGGATTTTTAAGTTTTATTTTAATTAGCGTTTTAATTTCGCCGGTTTTTGCTCAAACCACAACTTCAACTTCAACCTTAACATCAACTTCAACCAATCAAGCAATTATAGATTCATTAAAAGCTTTAATTGAGCAATTAAAACAGCAATTAGCTGATTTGCAAGCTAAGGTTCAAGCTTTAGTGCAAGCCAGACAGCAAGTTAGAGAAACAGCTAAAGAAGTAAAAGATACTGTTGGCGAAATTAAAGATTTGCGCAAAGGAATGACTGCCGATGAAATAAAAGCTATTCAGCAAATTTTAGCCGCTGATCCAACAATTTACCCCGAAGGATTAGTTACTGGTTATTTTGGTCCAGCAACTGAAAAAGCATTGGAAAGATTTAGAGAAAGACATCAAATTAAAGAAGAAGTAAAAGATAGAATTGGCGAAAAAACATTAGAAAAAATAAAAGAATTATTAAAAGAGCGTCGGGAAATTAAGCTTGAAAACGGCAAAAAATGCGTTATTGTTCCGCCCGGCCTTTTAATTGCTCCGGGGCAGATTAAAAAATCAACTTCAACATTAAATGTTCCAGAGTGTCAGGAATTGCCAAAAGGAATAGAAAAACTTCTTCGTTTAAGAGTAGGCCAGCCGGTTAATCAAACTTCAACCAGTGGAACAACAACCACAAATATTAATACTTCAACTTCAACAACTACTTCAACTCCAACATCAACTAATCAATAAATTTATTAAAATTTTTAAATCAAAAACCGCCTAGAATAGGCGGTTTTTGATTTTTTAATATTTAAATTTGATATAATGAATTTAAATTATTTATTTTTGATATAGTTTAAAATTTTTAAAAAATATGTTATAATCAATTTATGTTTAATTTTTTATCGCAAAAAATAAATTGGAAAAATATTTTAAGATGGGTTTTAATTGGAGTTTTTATTCTTTTAATTATACTTTTGATTTTTTATGCAGTTGTAATGGTGCCGGCAAAATATAAAGAATTACAATCTAAGTGGGAATGGCAAAAATTTTGCGAAGAAAATAAAGATAAAATTAAAGAAATTGAAGCAAAATATCCAGATTTAATTAAAAAATATCCGCTGGGCTGTAACTTTTAAAAATTAAAATATAAAATAAAAGTCAAATCAAAATAAAATCAATTTTAAAGGTTAAAATAAAAAATAAAAATATGTATACTTTACCAAAATTAAATTATAGTTATGATGCTTTGGAGCCGTATATTGATGCGGCGACAATGGAAATTCATTATACTAAGCATCATCAGGCTTATATTGATAATCTAAATAAGGCAATTGCGCTTCATCCTGAATTTGAAAATTATTCCCCAGAGGCATTGCTGGCCAGTATTACTTCTATTCCGCAAGATATTCGTCAAATAGTTATAAATCATGGTGGCGGTCATTCTAACCATAGTTTTTTTTGGAAAATTTTAACGCCAAAAAATAGTCCGGAAGCAAATAATGGCTTACCAAAAGAAAAATTAAATGAAATGATTTTAAAGGAATTTACTTCATTTGAAAATTTTAAATCAAAATTTAGCGAAATAGCTAAAAATCATTTTGGAAGCGGTTGGGCTTGGTTGGTTTTAAACACATTAAATAAATTAGAAATTTATTCAACCTTAAACCAAAATAGCCCTTATTTAGAAGGAAAAATGCCGATTTTAGGATTAGATTTATGGGAGCATGCTTATTATTTAAAATATCAAAATCGTAGAGCAGAATACATTGAAGCTTTTTGGAATATAGTTAATTGGTATCAAGTTGAAGAAAATTTATTAACTGCTTTAAAATAATTTAATTTATGGATTATTTACATGAAGAAAAATTAAAATATTTGGAAGAATTAGCAATTAAATTAAGAGAAGATGTTATTTCAATGGTTAGCCGGGCCGGATCTGGGCATATTGCTGGTCCTTTAGATATGGCTGAAATTTTTGCGACTTTATATTTTCATATTTTAAATCATAATCCTAAAGATCCTAATTGGCCAGATAGAGATAGAGTGGTTTTATCTAATGGGCATATTTGTCCAATTTTATATGCGACTTTATCCCGGGCAGGTTATTTTCCGCGCGAAGAATTAAAAACATTAAGGCAATTTGGATCGCGCCTGCAAGGACATCCGCATCGCGGCAGTTTGCCCGGAATAGAAACAACTTCTGGTCCTTTGGGTTCAGGACTTTCGCAGGCTTGCGGTCTGGCTTTAAGCGCTAAATTAGATAATAAAAAATATAGAATTTATTGTTTAATGTCTGATGCTGAACAACAAGAAGGAAATATTTGGGAGGCAGTAATGTTTGCTTCAAAATATAAATTGTCAAATATAACCGCAATTATAGACAGAAATAATATTCAAATTGATGGTTTTACTGAAAATGTTATGCCGCTTGAACCATTAAAGTCTAAATATGAATCTTTTGGTTGGAATGTTTTAGAAATTAATGGTCATGATATTTGGCAAATTGCTTCAGCTTGCGCTGAGGCTCAGGCTGTTTTTGAAAAACCAACATTGATTATTGCCCATACTATTTCTGGCAAAGGCGTTAGTTTTATGGAGCGTGATTATTTATGGCATTCTAAACCATTTAAACCCGGCGAAGCTGAAAAAGCCTTAAAAGAACTTCGTTCTTTAAGAGGAAAAATAAAAACTGAACACGATTAAAATAATAAAAATGTGAAATTTTACGCCAAGGGCGGATCCGCCTTCGGCGGAAAAATTCAAAATTACCTCCGTCATTGCGAGTTCAAAA
>JBMFRD010000035.1:0-6471 GCA_049968295.1 Minisyncoccia bacterium | reverse complement strand
AATCCGCCCAAAACCATAGCAATCACCTTACCTTCGGTTAAATAATCTACATTCCATTTTTGAACTAATTTACCAATTTCATAACAAGATAATTTATTAAATTCCTCCCCCGGATCAAAACCAACTTCTTCATAAAATTTTTTAACTTTTTGACCAATTTTTTCAAACCACTCATCGTTATATCCATAATGCTTTAAAGCCATTTCTTCTGTTATTTTTAAAACTTTTAAAGCTAAAATATCTAAACCGACTTTTTCAAATCTGGTTATAATTTCTCCGACTATTTTTTTCTGTACTCCATCGGGTTTAATAATGACTAATGTTTTTTCGTATTTAGGATGATTTCTCATTGCTTTAAAAATATTTTTACGACCTAATTTAAATCTAATTTAATTTTTAATTCTTTTAATTGCTCTTCAGAAACTTCTGATGGCGAATCCATCATTGGATCATAACCTTCTCCGGTTTTTGGAAAAGCAATAACTTCCCGAATATTTGGCTCATTTTGTAAAATAGCCAATACTCGATCCAAGCCAGAAGCAATGCCGCCATGCGGCGGAACACCATATTCAAACGCTTCCAAAATTTGATTAAATTTATTTTTAATTTCAGCTGGATCATTGCCCATGGCTTCAAAAATTGAAAATAAAAGTTTTGGATCAGTAGTTCGAATTGATCCCCCGCCAATTTCATATCCATTTAAAACTAAATCATATTGATAAGCCAACATTTTTGCCGGATCGGTTTTAAACTGATTCCAAAAATCTTCTACGTCTTTAACTTGCGGACAAGTAAAAGGATGATGCACCGCATCCCATCTTTTTTCAGTTTCTTTCCATTCAAACATTGGAAAATTAACTATAAAAGCAAAAGCCAATTCATCGGGATTATTTTTATCATCTCTTAAATCTGGTTTGTCAGAATTATATTTTTCCATAACTTCCCAATAATTTAAACGTGGAAAAGGAATTTGTTTTATTTTTTTATGCGGATAAAATTTTTGAACTAAATTAATATAAAGTTCTTCAATTAAATTTAAAATATCATCTTGGCTCACAAAACTCATTTCAATATCAAGTTGAGTAAATTCTGGCTGTCGGTCGCCGCGGGTATCTTCGTCTCGAAAACATTTTGCAATTTGAAAATATTTTTCAAAGCCAGCCACCATTAAAAGTTGTTTATACTGCTGCGGCGATTGAGGTAAAGCGTAAAATTTACCCGGAAAAACACGCGAAGGAATTAAATAATCTCTGGCTCCTTCTGGAGTTGATTTTGAAATTATTGGAGTTTCGACCTCAATAAAATCGCGACTATGCATAAAATCGCGAATGAATTTAATAATTTTAGAGCGAATTATAATATTTTCAGTTAATCTTTTTCGTCTTAAGTCTAAATAACGATATTTTAATCTAACTTCTTCATTAATTTCATAACCATTAGTATCTAAAGGTATTGGCAATTCTTTGGACTCACTAATAATTTCTAAATTTTTAGCTTCAATTTCAAATTCACCAGTTTTAATTTTAGAATTAATTAATTTTTCAGGTCGACGCTTAACCAAACCAGTTAATTTTATTAAATATTCTAATCTTAATTTTTTAGCTAATTCAATTTCTGGTCCAAAAACAACCTGCACTATTCCAGTTTTATCTCTTAAATCAATAAAAACTAATTTGCCATGATCGCGGCGCGAATCCACCCAACCAATTAATTCAATTTCTTCGCCTTCTTTGTTTAAAATATCTAAAATATTGTATTTTTTCATTGATTTAATATAATTACAATATAAACCAATGTTAGATTTTTGGCAAATGTTTATAAGAATTTTAATAGCGCTTTTATTAGGAGCGCTAATGGGATTAGAAAGAGAGCGTATTGGCAAAGAAGCTGGAATAAGAACTTCAATGATTGTTTGTTCGGGCGCAACAATTTTTACTTTAGCTGGTCTGGCTATCCCTTATATTATTGGAACTTCTCCGGAAAACGTTTCTGAAATTTTAGCGCGCAATAGCGGATTTTTAAGTATTTTAGCTAATATTGTTGTCGGTATTGGATTTTTAGGCGCAGGAATAATTATTAAAACCGAAGAAAAAATTCATGGACTAACTACAGCCGCAATTATTTGGTTAACAGCTGCCATTGGACTTTTGGTTGGAATTGGCTTAATAAAATTAGCAGTTTTTAGCACAATTTTAATTAGTAGTATACTTTATTTGCTTAGAATTTTTGGAATTGTGGAAAAAATAAAACCTAAAAATAATATTGACAATAAATAATCATCTAACCTCTTCCCATTTTTTAGAAGATGATTTTTTAAAAAAAATAACGCTAAAAAAATTTTTTAACCATAAATATAAAATTTTAAACCAGCCCTCCTGATGAATTCTTCGACCAGTATGATAAACAGTTAAAGACCAAACAGTTTTAACTTTGCCAATTTTGGATAATCTAAAAAACAAATCATTATCTTCAGCAACAACTAATTTTTCATTGTAACCTCCAACCTTAAAAAATGCTTCTTTTTTAATCATTTGAAATTCACCAGAAGCATTTCCTAAATTTAATATATTACAACCAAACCAATGAATAAAATTAATTAAAAAATGAAAAAAAGCATCAGCTAAAGTTTCATTTTCCGGTAAAATTTTTAATTTTACAGTTAAAGCAACTAATTTTTTATTTTTTTCAAACTCAGCTAAAGTTTTTTTAAAAAATTCATAAGCATTATAAATAAAAACATCAGCGTCTAAAAAAACAAAAAAATCGCCACGAGCTTGTTTTGCGCCAAAATTTCTACCAGCTGCAATAGTATGTTCATTTTTTAAAACCACAACCTGATCAGCATATTTTTGAGCTAATTCAACAGTTTTATCTTTGCTTCCGCCGTCAGAAACAATAATCTCAAATTCATTTTTAGGCAAAGATGCTAAAAAACTTAAAGTTTTTTCTATTATTTTTTCTTCGTTTAATGTCGGAATAATAATTGAAATCATATTTTTGATTTTTTGCGCATATAGGAATTTAAACCGTAAATTAAAACTATTAAAATTAAAAATCCAAAAATTAAAAATCCAATTCTTAAACTTTGATGAATAATTAAATAAATTGAACCAAAAAAATAGCCTAAAACCAAAAGCGCAAAAGTCCAAATAATTTGCCCCAAAAAATTAATAGTAATATATTTTCGAAAAGAAATTCTTGAAATTCCAGCCGCAATTAAAACTAAAAGCGCAAAACCAAAACCCATTGTTATTTTAGAAATAAACAAAATTTTAGCCTGATGTTTATTAAAAGCATTGCTAAATTTTTCAATTTGTTCTTCTGAAATTTTAAAATATTTTCCGTATTTTTTTATAAAATTATAACCGCCAAAATATCCTAAACCATACCATAAAGCATCAGCAATTAAATCACCAGCCATTAAAGCCAAATACAGCGGCAAAAAATCAAATTGTCCAATGCGCCAAAGTATACCTGAAAAAGCCATAACCACTGGCCCTTCAATAATTGCTAAAAACAAAACTAAAAAATATTTATAATAAGAAAAAGTGCTTAAAAGCAAACTCAAAGAATTCATTTTAAAATTATAATAAAATAAACATAAATTGACAACAACTATTCAATGATGTTTAAAAAATAAAAAAATAAATTTCAACTAAATGGTTTATTTATTTTTTAAAACCCCCCTTAAATACTCACCAGTATAACTTCCTTTTTTGCGAGCAATTTCTTCTGGAGCGCCAATAGCTATAATTTCTCCGCCTTTATCTCCTCCTTCTGGACCTAAATCAATAACCCAATCAGCGCATTTAATAACATCTAAATTGTGCTCGATGACCACAACCGTATTTCCACGTTCAACTAATTTTTGTAAAACTTTAAGCAATTGACTAATATCAGCAAAATGAAGGCCAGTAGTGGGCTCATCAAGTAAATATAAAGTTTTGCGAGTATCAGGTTTGCCAAGCTCAGCCGCTAATTTTATTCTTTGAGCTTCACCGCCAGATAAAGTCGTAGCAGATTGTCCTAATTTAATATAACCCAAACCAACTTCTTCTAAAATTTTTAATTTCTCATAAAGCCAAGGAATATCTTCAAAAAATTCAACCGCTTCTTCAACGGTCATTTCTAAAACTTCATAAATATTTTTCTTTTTTCCAGTTTTAGATGATTTATATTCAACTTCTAAAGTTTCGCGATTAAATCTTTTGCCATGACAAACTTCGCATTCCACATAAACTGTTGGCAAAAAATGCATTTCAATAGCAATTGTTCCATGCCCTTCACAATTTTCACATCTGCCGCCCGGGATATTAAAACTAAATCTGCCCGGCTTATATCCCCTAACCCGAGCATCTTCAGTTGAAGCAAATAATTCCCGAATATAAGTCCAAGCCCCAACATAAGTTGCTGGATTAGATCGCGGCGTTCTGCCAATTGGCGATTGATCAACATTAATTATTCTATTAATATATTCTGCTCCTAAAATTTGTTTGTGCGCTCCAACTTTATAACTGGAATGATTTAATTTGTTTGATAAAGCTTTATATAAAACATCATAAATTAAAGTACTTTTTCCAGACCCAGAAACTCCGGTCACAGCAACTAATTTTCCTAATGGAATATTAACATTAATATTTTTTAAATTATTTTCAGTAGCGCCAATAATTTTTAAAAACGGACCATCTTTTTTTACAGTGCGTCTTTTTGGAATTTCAATAAATTCTTTTCCAGATAAATAAGCCAAAGTTAAAGAATTAGGATTATTAATTTTTAAAACTTCAGGCATTGGTCCAGAAACAACAATTTCGCCGCCATGCACTCCAGCTTTTGGACCAATATCTACTAAATAATCACTGGATAAAATAGTTTCTTCGTCGTGCTCAACAACAATAATAGTATTTCCCAAATCTCTTAAATTATGCAAAGTTTGAATTAAACGGGCATTGTCTCTTTGATGCAAACCAATAGTTGGCTCATCTAAAATATATAAAGTGCCAACTAAACGCGATCCAATTTGCGAAGCTAATCTAATTCGTTGCGCTTCGCCTCCAGACAATGTTCCGGCTTTTCGTTCTAAAGTTAAATAATTTAAACCAACATCCAGCATAAATTTTAAACGATTTATAATTTCACGCAAAGGCAATTCAGCCACTTCCATATTTATTTCTTTATGATTTTTATTTTCTAAATTACAAAAAAACTTATATGCTTCTTCAATTGACATTGAAACAATATTTGAAATATTTTTTCCTAAAATTAAAACATTTAAAGCTTCGGGTTTAAGCCTTTTACCTAAACAAACCGGGCAAATTTTTTCAGACCAAATATCTTCTGTTCCCAAACCATGACAAGACGGACAAGCGCCATAAGGACTATTAAAAGAAAAAAGACGAGGTTCAATTTCTGGAAAAGAAAAACCATCTTCCGGACAAATAAATTTAGCTGAAAAAGAAACTTCTTTGTCAGTTAAAATAGTAACCACATCATTACTATATTTTAAAGCAGTTTCAATGCTTTCTGAAAGGCGAAGCCTATTTTCTTTGTCATTAAAATCAATTCCAGCGGGAATGCGATCAATAACAATATCAATATTGTGTTGTTTATAACGGGAAAGTTCAATTCTTTCTCTTAAAGAATAAAATTTACCATCAATTCTTGCCTCTCGAAAACCAGCATTTAAAAAATCATATAAAAGTTGATAATATTCCCCTTTTCTGCCGCGCACCACCGGCGACAAAATTAACATATTTAATTTTGGACCAGAAGAATTTTTTTTAGCCAAACCAATAGCGAAATCAACAATTTCATCTAAAGAAGTTTTTTTAATTTCTTTGCCACAAATTGGACAATAAGGTTTGCCAACTCTTGCAAATAAAACCCGTAAATAATCATAAATTTCAGTAATTGTAGCTACAGTTGAACGGGGATTAGAAGAATGACTTTTTTGATCAATTGAAATTGCCGGCGAAAGGCCTTCAATTTCATCTACATCTGGTTTGTCCATTTTAGATAAAAATTGCCGGGCATAAGCAGATAAAGATTCAATATAACGTCTTTGACCCTCGGCAAAAATAGTGTCAAAAGCTAAAGAAGATTTTCCAGATCCGGAAACTCCAGTAAAAACAATCATTTTGTTGCGGGGCAATTCCAGGTTTATATTTTTTAAATTGTGTTCGCGCGCTCCGCGAATAATAATTTTGTCTTGCATTTTTTATTTTTTATTTTTATAAAAATCACAAAAACCCATCGGCTTAAAACCTTAGGGGTATTAAAAACAATTAAATTCTAAAACAGAAAAAAACAAATGTAAATAGTTTAATAAAACACATTCGCTTCGCTCAAATTCAAAACGTAAAAAATGCAAAACTAAAAATGCAAAATGCAAAAGAAAAAAAAGACAATTTTTAATTTCTAATTTTGAATTTCAAATGAATGATTGAATTTTAAAATGTTTTAAACATTAAAGTT
>JBMFRD010000034.1:0-6607 GCA_049968295.1 Minisyncoccia bacterium | reverse complement strand
CGTATAAAATTTTAACCTCAGCTTATAATTCTACCTATCAAATTGCTGAAAAATATTTAAAGTTGATTTAAAATTTTAAATTTAAATTTAACCGTTTTGTTATATTTGCATTAGGCTATTTTTATTTGCCCTAATTGTTTTTTTGTGTTATTTTTTAGTTAATGAAGTTATCTCAATTATTTTTTAAAACTCAAAAGAATTTTCCGGCAGATGAAGAATCCCAAAATGCCAAGTTATTGGAAAAAGCTGGTTTTATATATAAAAATTCAAGCGGAGTTTATACCTTTTTGCCTTTGGGCTGGATAGTTATTCAAAAAATTATAAAAATTATTCGCGAGGAAATGAATGCTATTGGCGGTCAGGAAATTATGATGCCGGCTTTGGTTGCGCGCCAAATTTGGGCGCCAACTAAAAGATGGGAAGTTGAAATTGGTTATGAGGTTAAAGCTAAAGATAAAAATGAAGCTGAATTTGTTTTGGGTTGGACGCACGAAGAAGTTATTACCGAATTAACCCGACATTTTATTAATTCTTATAAAGATTTGCCACTGGCAATGTATCAAATTCAAACTAAATTTAGAAATGAGCCCCGGGCAAAATCAGGGCTATTGCGCGGCAAAGAATTTATAATGAAGGACTTGTATAGTTTTCATTCTGACGAAAAAGATTTGTTTAATTATTATGATCAAGTAGCTTTAGCTTATCATAAAATATTTAAGCGAGTGGGGTTAAAAGCAATTTATACTTTGGCTTCTGGCGGCGCATTTACTATTGCAAATACTCATGAATTTCAGGTTGTTTCTAAAGTGGGCGAAGATGAAATTTTAATGTGTGAAGCTTGTAATTATGCTGAAAACAAAGAAATTTCAAAATTAAGTTTAAATGATAATTGTCCAAAATGCGGCGGTAAAATAAAAATAGAACATTCCATAGAAGTGGGAAATATTTTTCCATTAGGTGAAAAATATTCGCGCGATTTTAATTTGAAATTTAAAGATAAAAATGGTAAAGATAGTTATGTCATTATGGGGTCATACGGTATTGGAGTTACACGGCTGATGGGCACAATTGCTGAAATTTATAATGATGAGCGAGGATTAATTTGGCCAAGCGAAGTTGCGCCGGCTCAAGTTTATTTAATTGCAATTGATCGCGAAAAAGAAGGAGAAGATTTTTATGCTTATTTACAAAATCAAGGCATTGAAGTAATTTATGATGATCGGGATTTAAGTCCGGGCGAAAAGTTCCAGGATGCGGATTTAATTGGTTTGCCGTATAGAATAGTTTTAAGCCCTAAAACCGGAGATTTAGTTGAGTTAAAAAATAGAAAAGAAGAAGTCGTTACACATTTAACCAAAGAAAAAGCAATTAATTTTATTTTAGAAAACAATGGAAATATTTAATAATTTATTTAGCGACGTTGGCATTGATTTAGGCACGGCAAATTGTTTAATTTATGTTAAAGGAAAAGGGATTTTAATTAACGAGCCATCGGTGGCGGCAATTAATACTAAAACTAATCAAATTTTAGCCGTAGGCGAAGATGCGAAAAAAATGTTAGGCCGAACTCCAAGTCATATTAATGTTATTCGACCTTTAGTTGGCGGAGTAATTTCTGATTTTGAAATGTCGCGCGAAATGCTTAGAAATTTTTTACGCAAATTAACTGAACAAAAAATAGGCAAATGGGGATTTAAAAAAGCAGTAGTGGCGATTCCTAATGATTTAACTGAAGTTGAAAGAAAATCAGCTGAAGATGCAGTAATGTCCAGCGGCTGTTCAAATGTATTTTTAATAGAGTCGCCAATTGTGGCGGCTTTGGGAGCCGGCTTAAACATTGAAGATCCAGAAGCCAGTTTAATTGTTGATATTGGCGGCGGCACAACTGATATTGCGGTGATTGCTATGAATGGCATTGTTACTTCTAAGACTTTAAAAATTGCCGGTGATAAATTTAATGAAGAAATTATTCGTTTTATTCGCGACGAATTTAAATTAGTGATTGGTGATTTAACTGCGGAAAATATTAAAATTGCGGTTGGTTCAGCTTTACCTTTGGATGAAAAATTAGAAATTTTGGTGCGCGGTCGGGATTTATCTACTGGCCTACCAAAAGAAATAATTATTCGCAATAGTCAAATTAGAATAGTTTTATCAAGATTAATTAAACAAATTATTGAATCAATTGTTGAAGTTATTGAACAAACTCCGCCAGAATTAGTAGGCGATATGTTAAGTCGTGGAATTTTTCTTTGTGGCGGAGGAGCAATGCTTAAAGGTTTAGACGAAGTTATTCGCAAAGAAATAGGAATTGAAGCTAAAATCGTAGAAGAACCATTAATGTGCGTGGCCCGAGGATTAGGGGAAATAGTTGATAATTTTAATAAATATAAAACTATAGTTGCTGATTTTTCTTTGCCTCCGCAAATTAATCTTTAAAAATGAAGCAAAATTATGTTATTTTTATATTAATATTTTTAATTTTAATATTAATTTTTTTAAACCCGACTTTTTTTTGGAATTTTAAAAAATATTTAATAACTAATGATTCCAAATTTGGCTTTTTAAATCAAGAAGAAAGTTTAATTTTAAAAACAAAATTAAACGAGCTTAATTTATTATCTCAATTTTTGCCAAAAGTAAATTCAGTTATTCCAGCTTTTGTTTATTCAAAATATCCTTTTAATTTAAAAAACGAAATACTAATTAATGCTCGAGGGAAAAATGATTTTTTAAATAAAGCCGTAGTGTTATTAAATAATCAAAATAATCAAAACTCGGAAAATTTTATTTTAATAGGCAAAATTAAAGAGGTTTATGAAAATTTTTCATTGGTTCAAACTATTTTTGATTCTAATTTTAAATTAGCAGTTAAAGTTGGCGAATCTTTTTCTAATGCTTTATTAGTTGGCGGTCCAAATCCAAAATTAACTTTAATTAGCCGCGATGCTAAAGTTAAAGCAGGCGATGTTATTATTTCTGCTGATTCAAACTGGCCTTATGGTTTAGTTATAGGCAATGTTAGTAAAATCAAAGAAATTGAAAACAGTTTATTTAATGAAGCTGAAATAATTTTGCCTTATGATTTAAATCAAATTAATGCTGTGGCGATAATTAAATAATGTTTAAAAAAATAAATTTTAAAAAAATTTTAATTTGGGTTTTAATTTTAATTTTTTTAGTTTTACTTCAAATAAAATTGGGCTTAATTTTAAATTATAAATTTAATTTAACGCTTTTAGCTTTAATTGTTTTTAGTTTTTATGTTGGTTATTTAGAATTAATATTTTTAAGTTTGCTTGGAATTTTTTTAATAAATTGGAAGCCAAATTTTAGCTTGGAAATTATTTTATTATTTTTAATTCCGCAATTATTTTATTTAACTTTAAAGAAAATTAAATGGGATAATTTTTTTGGTTTAATATTTTTTATTATTTTAGGTGATATTTTATTTTATGGCTTAATTAATTATAAGTTTATATTGGATTTTACAAATTATTTTATTTATGAAATTTTAATTAATATATTATTTGGAATTTTGTTGTTTTATTTTTTAAAATATTTAAATCACAATGAAAGATGATCTTTTTTTTGAAGAAGCTTTGGGAGATGAATGGGATAAAGATATTAGAATTTTTGAAGTAGAGCTTTCAAATAAGCCATTTTTATATGTTGGAATTTTTATTATAATTTTAGGATTAATTTTTGTTTTTCGGCTTGGTTTTTTAAACCTTGTTTTAGGAAAAGATTTGAGTCAAAAAGCTGAAATTAATTCTGGTAAAAAAGAACTAATTCTTCCGCCACGTGGCATTATTTATGATCGCTTTGGAAAAGTTTTGGCTGAAAATAAATTATCTTCTGAAGCTTTATTAGATATAAATGAATTTATAAAAAATCCGGAATTGGAAGATGAAATTTTAAAAAATATAGAAAAAATTTTAGGCATTCCGGCAAATGATTTATTAGATTTAATTAATGAACGAATTCAATCTAATTTAACCGACCCAATTGTTTTAAAATCAAATTTAACTCAACAAGAAATTATTGCTTTAAATACTTTAAATTTAAAATCAGTTCAAATTAGGCAAGGATATACTCGTTTTTATCCAGATGGAGAAGTATTTTCATCAATTTTAGGTTATGTTGGTTTGCCATCAAAACAAGATTTAAATATTAAAAATTATTTAACTAACCAAATTTTTACTGGAAAAGCCGGAATTGAATATCAATATGATCAAGATTTAGTTGGCGAGCCGGGAATTATTTTAAATCAACGCGATGCTTTGGGAAAAATTTTATCAACGATTAATGCTAAAAATCCAACTCCCGGCAAAAATTTAAATTTAACCATTGATTATGATTTGCAAAAATATTTATTTAATCGCATGGCTGAAGGATTAAAATCATTAGATCGCAATTCTGGAGCAGCGATTGCTTTAGATCCAAAAAGCGGAGAAGTTTTAGCAATGGTTAGTTTTCCATCTTATGATAATAATATTTTTATTGATTCTTCAAAACATAAAGAAGTTTTAGAAATAATTAATGATAAATCTTTGCCGCTTTTTAATCGGGCAATTTCTGGTAGTTATGCTCCGGGTTCAACTATAAAACCATTAGTTGGCATAGCGGCTTTAGCTGAAAAAATTATTTCACCAACAAAAACAATTTTTTCACCGGGTTATTTAGATGTTCCAAATCCATACAACCCTTCAGCTCCAACTAGGTTTTTAGATTGGCGTTATCAAGGCGATGTTAATTTATATTCAGCCATTGCTCAGTCATCTAATGTTTATTTTTATGTAGTAGGCGGAGGTTTTGGCGACATTCGGGGATTAGGAATAAATAAATTAATTGAATGGTGGAAAAAATTCGGTTTAGGAGAAAAAACTGGCATTGATTTGCCCGGAGAAATAAAAGGTTTTTTACCAACTCCAGAATGGCATCAAAAAACTTTAAAAAGACCATGGCTTTTAGGTGATACTTATAACGCTTCTATTGGTCAGGGAGATTTAGGAGTAACTCCAATTCAATTAATTAATTATATTAGTGCTATTGCTAATGGTGGTAAAATTTTTAAACCGCATTTATTAAAAAAAGATAATAGTGGAGAGGTTTTGGCTGATTTGTCATATTTATCCTCTGAAATTAATGAAGTTAAAAAAGGAATGATTCAAACTATTAGCTCGCCATTAGGCACTGCGCATTTAATGAATGATTTGCCAATGCAAGTTGCTGGAAAAACTGGTAGCGCTCAAATTCAGCAAAACAAAGCTGAAAACGCTTTTTTTGTTGGTTTTGCACCAGCTGATAATCCTCAAATTGCGCTTTTAGTTTTAGTTGAAAAATCCCGCCAAGGAAGTTTAAATGCAGTGCCAATTGCTAAAGATGTTTTTCAATGGTTTTATGAAAATAGAATTAAAAAATAAGAATATAGCATCAATGTAAGATCGCCACAGTTTATCTCGATTATTCGAGACCCCGAAGCGTCGGGGCTCGCGATGATGAAGAAAGAAAAAGATCATTGCTTCCGAAGTATCGGGGCTAGGGATAACAAAAAAATCGTCATTGCGAGCTAAAAGCATCTGGACGAAGCAATCTTACATTGGTTTTAAAAAACATTCTAACATTCTGCAGAATATTAGAATGTTGTAAATTATAAAATTTTATTGCGTGGTGTTATAAATTGTCTGAATTTCAGCATCAGAGAGAGTGCCATGAACCAGAGCATAGCACGGTTCAGGGCAGGCTCTTTAGCTTGAAATTATTTTGTAGCATTATATATCGCCTGAATTTCAGCATCAGAGAGGGCGCGATTATAGATGCGAACTTCGTCGATGAGACCATTGAGTAGCCAACCAGTAGACCAAGGATACCTACCAATCTCAGCGTTAAGTGCGGTACTCTGATAAACATTACTTGCACCCGAGGCATCCAGCACTCCGTTAATATAGATTTTTTTTCTGCCATCATAAATAAATGAAATATGATACCACATATTGGCCAAAAGAGTTGAATTGCTTTGGATATCATTGCTATAAAACCCAAAATAGCCCCGAGTCCTTCTTTCTCCAAGATGTAATCCATTGTTTAATGTGGCTGAACCATGACCTAAAATTGCGTTATCTGACCCCTTATTAACGGCATTAAATCTAACCCAAACAGAAACTGTAAAGGGATTTCTGAAAGGATTAACAGAATTTATGTTTACATAATCATCCACTCCATCAAAACTTAATGCTCCACCAACTTTGCCGGTTGTCCAAGTTGGACCATTGACAAGAGTTCCATTGTTTCCATTGCCTGACATATCATAAGCAGTTGTGCCTGATCCTTCATCAAAAGACCAATAACCTACTAGTCCTCCGACAAAAGGAGAAATAGATAAATTAGTTCCTACTTCATATAAAGCTGGATCAATACCTCCATCATTATTGGGTTGAGATAAAATATATTTTTGAGATTCAAATCGAGTAGTTAATTCCCATGATCCTCTAGTAGCATAAGTATAGTAATTTCCAGTTGAAGTTTGGTTAATTGGATCAATAGGTAGCTTAGATAATGTTTTACCAAAAGATTGTTTGGTAAAATCAATAGGTATCCAGCCAGT
>JBMFRD010000033.1:0-6629 GCA_049968295.1 Minisyncoccia bacterium | reverse complement strand
GCGTTATCTCCGGCAAAAATAATTTCAGTTGAAATTTTGCCTAAAAGAGAAGCCAAGATTTTAGTGCCTGAAGATCAATTAAGTTTAGCTATTGGCCGCGGTGGTCAAAATGTAAGATTAGCTGCAAAATTAACTAACTGGAAATTAGATGTGCGATCAGTTTCTAGACCAGAAGAAATCCAAGAAGGTGGAGTTGCTGATTCATCTTTAGAAAAAGAAGAAAAAAAAGAAGAACAGGAAAATTAAAAGCGAAAAGCGTAAAAGGCAAAACGTAAAAGAATAATTTTGAATTAAGAATTAGGAATTTTGAATTTAATTAACGCTAAGGTAAGATTGCCACGCTCGCTCGCAATGACAAGTATTTGTAAGCTTACTTCGCCGGAGTGTCAACCCAAAACCTAACTTGCCTGCCCAAAACCCAAATTGTTGTGGTTTTGGGTTGTGGTTTTAGGCTCGCAATGACATTCTCGTTCGTCATCGCGAGCGAACGAGCAAGGCGAGTGAGCGTATCGATCTTACAATTAAGTTATTTATAAAACCTTAAAAACTCTAGTATTTACAACGAAATAAAGTTCTTGACATCTTAATTTATGGGTTTATAATTTAATTAATATTAAAAAGTCACCAAATTAAAATCCAAATTAAATGATTTTAATAAAAATAAAAAAATATTACTACTATGAATACAATTGTTTATGTCATAATTGGCGTAGTTTTAGGCGCGCTGGTTGGTTTTTGGATTTACAGACAAAGAATAATTCAAGAAACCGAATCCTTAGCGCATAAAACTCGCGAAAAATTAAAAGAAGCTGAAGAAAAAGCCAAAGAAATAGTTTTAGAAGCCAAAGAAAAAGCGGCTTCTATTTTGGCTGAAGCTCAAAAAGAAGAGCGAGAAAGAAAAAATCAAATTGCTCAAATGGAGTCTCGCTTACTTAATCGCGAAGAACTTTTAGATAAAAAAATCGCAAATTTAACCGAAGAAGAACACAAACTTAAATTAAAAGAAGAAGAATTAAAAAATAAAGCAGAAGAATTAAATAAATTAAAATTAGAAGAAGAAAAAATTTTAGAAAAAATAAGCGGTTTAGATGCAAATAAAGCTAAAGAAGAATTAATTTCAAGAATTAAAGAAAAAAATAAAGAAGAACTTCAACAAATTTTAGAAAAGTTTTACCGCGAAACCAAAGAAGAAATTGAAAAAAGAGCTAATGAAGTCATTGCTATAGCTTTGCAAAGATATGCTCGTTCTAATATTTCTGAATTAACTACAACTAATTTTCCAATTGGCAATGAAGATATTAAAGGAAAAATAATTGGTAAAGAAGGAAGAAATATTCGGGCAATTGAAAGATTAACTGGCGTGGAGTTAGTGATTGACGAAACTCCGGATTCAATTGTTATTTCTTCTTTTGATCCTTATCGTCGCGAATTAGCCGCTTTAGCTTTGACAAAATTAATTAAAGATGGCCGAATTCAGCCAGCTAAAATTGAAGAAAAAGTTGAAGAAGCGCGACAGGAATTAGATAAGCGAATTATGGAATTAGGAGAGCAAGCTGCAATGGATGTGGGAGTTTATGATTTGCCTCGTGAAATAATTCAAATTTTAGGGCGGCTTCATTTTAGAACCAGCTATGGCCAAAATGTTTTAGAACATTCAGTTGAAATGGCGCATATTGCTGGAATGATTGCCGCGGAATTAGGTTTAAGAGTGGATATTGCTAAAAAAGGAGCGCTTTTACACGATATTGGCAAAGCTATTGATCATGAAGTTGAAGGCAATCATTTAGAATTAGGAATAAAACTTTTAAAAAAATATGGAATTTCTGAAGAAGTTATAAAAGCAATGCAATCGCATCATGATACTTATCCTTATGAAATTCCAGAAGCCTATGTAGTTACTGCTGCTGATGCAATTTCAGCTGCTCGTCCCGGAGCGCGGCGCGATACTTTAGAAAATTATATTAAACGTTTAACTGATTTAGAAAGAATTGCCACTAGTTTTGAAGGTGTTAAACAAGCTTATGCTATTTCTGCTGGCCGGGAATTAAGAATTTTTGTTACTCCGGAAAAAATTGATGATTTTGGAGCATTAGAACTTGCTCGAGCTATTGCCAATAAAATACAATCTGAGTTAAAATATCCAGGGGAGATTAAAGTTAATGTAATTCGCGAAACCCGAGCCGTGGAATACGCCAGATAATTATGAATATAAATTTTATTAAATTAGCAAAATTTTTTATTTATTTAGCGCCTTTATCGGTTTTAATTGTTTTGCCATCTAATTTTTTTCCTTTTATTGGCGGCAAATATTATTTTTTTAGAACAGTTGTTTCTTTATCTTTAATTTCAGTTTTATTGTTTTGGGTTTTTGAAGATAGGGAAGATAAAACTTTAAAAGATTTAAAACAAATTTTTAAGAAGCCATTAGTCATTGCTGTAACCATTTTTGTATTTTTTTATGTTTTAGCTTCTTTGTTTGCTTTAGATCCGCAAGCAGCTTTTTGGTCTAATTTTGAACGGCAAGAAGGCGGGTTTCAAATGATTCATTATTGGTTGTTTTTTATTTTGCTTAGTTTACTTTTAAAAAACGAAAATGATTGGAAAAAAATATTTTGGATTTCAATTTTTTCTGCAATTGGAATGATTGGTTATGGAATTTTGTCTGCTGGTTTAGTTGATGGTTTTTTTGGCCCTTATGCTTCATTAATGAATGGCACTTCTACTCCGGGATTTTTTAAAGTTTTATTTAACAAAGACATTCGGTTTCAGGGCTCATTAGGCAATCCGGCTTATGTTGCGCCATATTTAATGTTTATTATTTTTTACACGCTTTTTATTTGGTTAAGGCAAAAAACAGAATTTAATTTAAAAAATTTAACTTATGTTTTATTAATTTTATTTTTTGCTTTATTTTTTGTTTTAAGCCAAACCCGCGGAGCGTTTTTGGGATTGTTTGCAGGTATAGTTGTTTTTTTTGGATATTTAATTTTATCAGATAAAAAATTAAGAAAAATTGGCATTTATGGAATTTTAGGACTTTTAATTTTAGGCGGAATTGTTTTTTATTTTCGAGATTCAAGTTTTATTAAAAATTTGCCCGGAGCAAGATTTTTACAAATTAGTTTAAAAGAACAAACTGCTCAAACTCGATTTTGGACTTGGAATTCAGCTTGGCAAGGTTTTAAAGAACGGCCAATTTTAGGCTGGGGACCGGAAAATTTTCCAGCTGTTTTTGATAAATATTTTGATCCGCGGCATTTTAACCCCGAAGTTCCTGGAAGCGAAACCTGGTTTGACCGGGCGCATAGTGTTATTTTTGATTATTTAGCTGAAACTGGCATTTTGGGCTTGCTTTCTTACTTGTCTATTTTTGTTGTATTTTTTATTTTATTTTTTAAAACTTTGAAAAATAAAAATAATCAAAGTCAAAATCAAAATCCAAAAAATCAATTTATTTATTTAAATAATATTCAATTAGGATTAATGCTTGCAATTATAGTAGCTTATTTTGTTCAAAATTTAATTATTTTTGAAGTTTTGCCAATGTATTTAAATTTCTTTTTAGTTTTAAGCTTTTTTAATTTTATATTTAATCAGCAGTCGCCAGTTCAAAATTTAAATTTAAAAAAATGAATTCTTTGCCTAAAAAAATTATTGCGATTTCAGCTTCAATTTTTGTCTTAACAATGGTTTATTATGGTTCTTATTTGCCATACGAAAAATCAAAATCTTTTATTTTGGCAATGAATACTTTAAGAGGAGGAAGCGTTAAAACCTTAGATGATTTTTTTAAGGTTATTTCGGTGCCGCTTGAAATGAAATCGCCAATTGGGCAGGAAGAAATAGTTCGCCAATTTACAAGTTATATTACTGGAATAATTGCTCAAAACAACAATCCGGAAATTATAAGTTTATTAATTGATTATTTAAATAAATACCTAGAACCGATTTTAGGCCGCGGCAAAGGCTTAAGCTTTAATCAAGATCTTTATTTAGCCGGAGTTTTAAATTTAAATGCTTATAATCAAACTAATGATGAAAAATATTTAAATAACGCCCGCAAATATTTTGAATTTTCTTATTCTTTAGGTCCAAAACGTCCGCAAGCGCTTTTTGGCTTATTTGATATTTGCCGCATTAAACAAGACAAAGAATGCGTTAAAAAATATGGCGATGAAATTTTAAAATACTGGCCAAATGATACGGAAGTCAAAAAATATTATGATGAATTTTTAAAAAAGTAGTTGTTTAAATTTTAAAATGAATCAAAAAGAAAAAATTGGAATCATTGGTCTAGGTATTGTCGGCAAAACTTTATTTGATTGGTTAAAGAAAAAGAGAATTAAAGATAATAGTTATAAAAATTTTGGTCGTAATAAAATTTAATATAGTAAAATTTAATATAGAATTTAATTTAATTAAAGATGAAAACAAAAAAGATTTTAATTACAGGTAGTAGTGGAACTATTGGTACAAGATTATCTGAAAAATTGTTAGATTTGAAATATGATATTGTGGGTATTGATTGGAAGAAAAATAAATGGATTAGGGGAATAGAAAAAAGAACAATTCATATTGATTTAAGAAATATAAAATTAGTCTTTGAAAAGCTACCTAAAAATATAGACTTGATAATTCACTTAGCCGCTAATGCTAGAGTATATGACCTAGTTAAAAACCCTAAACTTGCTAAAGATAATATGATAACAACTTTTAATATCTTAGAATATGCTAGAGTACACAATATTAAAAATATCATTTTTGCTTCTTCAAGAGAAGTTTATGGCAACACTCAAAAAATTAAAAACAAAGAAGAAGATGTAGGGATTGAAAATTGCGAAAGCCCTTATTCTGCCTCCAAGTTGTCAGGAGAAGCGTTAATTCATTCTTACCATAAATGTTTTGGTATTAATTATGTCATTGTTAGATTTTCCAATGTTTATGGTATGTATGACGAAAGTGATAGAGTTATCCCTTTATTTATAAGAAAAGCTTTGGAAAATGAGTCGTTAATTGTTTTCGACAAGGAAAAAGTTCTGGACTTTACTTATATTGATGATGCAGTTGGGGGAGTGATAAAAATTATTCAAAAATTCGGCAAAATTAAAAACAATACTTTTAATATTGCTACGGGCAAAAGCCCAAAAATTTTTGATCTAGCAAAACTTATCAAAGAATTTTTACACTCAAAATCTAAAATAATTATCAAAAACAATAGAAAGGGCGAAGTAATGAAATATGTTGCTGATATTACTAAAATCAAAAAGCTTTTAAATTATCAACCAAAAACTGATATAATTAGTGGAATAAAAAAATCAATCGAGTGGTATCAAGGTCGGATTAATTATTAAAAATTAATTATTGAAATATTTTGAAATTTAATTATGAACTTAATTAAAAAATCAATCTTCATTCTTAAAAATTATGGTTTAAAAACATTCATCAAAAAAGCTTTTAGATTTCCTATAAATAGAATAAATCTTTTAAAACAAAAAAGAGTAGAACAAAAAGCAAAAAATAACCACCGATTAGTAATAGACTCTTTAAAATCATTTCACTCAAACAACTCTGAGGAAATATTTAATTTCTCCTGGAACTTTTATAGCGGTTTAATTAGACCAATGCAAATAAAAGAAGAATTTGTAGAACTTTTAAAAATTTTTCAAGAACTAAAACCAAAATATATAATGGAAATAGGAACTGCAAATGGTGGGACCTTATTTTGTTATTCCAAATTAGCTCCAAATGATGCGACAATAATTTCAATTGACCTTCCAGAAGGACCATTTGGCGGCGGCTATCCTGAATGGAAAATGCCAATTTATCAGGCATTTAAAAAAGAAAACCAAACACTTCACTTATTAAGAGAAGATTCGCACCAACAAGAAACTTTAGAAAAAGTCAAAGAAATTTTAAACGGTAACAAGTTAGATTTTCTTTTCATTGATGGCGACCATTCTTATGAAGGAGTTAAAAAAGATTTTGAAATGTATTCACCATTAGTCAAAAAAGGAGGAATTATTGCTTTTCATGATATTGTAAATAAAAATATTACTAGGGTAGATATTGAAGTACCTATGTTATGGGAAGAAATAAAAGGAAAATATAAATTTTTAGAATTTGTTAAAGATAGATTTAATTATGGGATAGGTGTTTTGTATATAAACAGAGAGGTTTAGTTTTATAATTTATTTTTATTATGAAAACATTTGTAGTAGTGCCAACAATTAGAGAAAATTCTATTCTAAGATTTTTAAATGAGTGGAAAAAAAATTTCGAAAAACATAAAGTGAATTTAATTATAGTCGAGGATAACTCTGAAAAAACTTTTGATATTAAAACAAATAATTATAAATTTAAAATTTTTCACTATAGTTGGGAAGATATAGATAGGGCTTTGAGCAGAGATAGTTGGATTATTCCCAGAAGAACAAGCGCTATAAAAAGTTATGGTTTTTGGAAAGCTTATAAAATGAATGCAGATATAATAGTAGCTTTAGATGATGATTGCTATCCAATAGAAAATTATATTAAAAATTTTATATCTATGTTTGGACTTAGACAAGAAAATTCTAAAAATGTTTGGACGTATAGAAATTATAAAATTGACTGGAATCGTATTTACGACC
>JBMFRD010000032.1:0-7076 GCA_049968295.1 Minisyncoccia bacterium | reverse complement strand
TGAACCAAACCTACGAGGAATTAAATAATTTTACGAACTCTGTCGCGGCTATTCCTTCGGGACAAGACGGCAAATGGGATTTCTCGCTCAAAGACAACGGCGCTTCAGCAAATACTGCTTATTGTCTCCGTATTGTCAAATCCGATGGCACAGTTTTGGATACTTATAATGTTATTCCGCAGATTACCACAGCTTCAGCAGCAGCTACTGTTTCTTGTTCAACTAATGTTACTTCAACTTCTTTTGGCAATATTACTACTGGCAGTATTTTTACTTCATCGCCTAATGTTTCTTCAACTATTTCTTGTTCTGGAACTGCATCAGGTTGCAGTTTATATGTTCAAGATGCTGGCAACGGCTCAAACCCGGGATTATATAAAAGCACATCGCCAACTTATTTAATTGTTTCTACGGATGCAACCTTAAGCGGAACAAGCGACGGTTATGGAATTCAAGCCGCAACAACTACTGCTGGCTCAGGCGGAATTTTAACTTTAAATTCAAAATATAATAAAACTGGAAATGATGTTGGTGGACTTACAACCACAACCATTACTTTAGCTTCATCAACCGCAGATGTTACTGGTAGAGAAGTTATTATAACCCATAAAGCTTCGGTTTCTGGAACATCTCCTTCTGGAGATTATTCAGATACAATAACTTATTCTTGTGTGGCAAATTAAAAGAGGAATTTAAATTATGAATTAAGAATTAGGAATTAGGAATCGATAATTTTTAATTTTAAATTGTCGTTTTGCATTTTTCGTTTTGCGTTTTACGCTTTTCCGCCCGAGGCAGATAAGCTCTTGGCGGAAAATTTTGAATTTGAACAAAGCAATTGTCAGATTGTTTCTTTACCGATTTTTTGGGATTCGTAATAACATCTCCGTTCGTCATCGCAAGCCCCGACGCTTCGGAGTGACTCGCAATGACAAGAACAGCGTCATCGCGAGCCTCGCGTTAGCGAGGCCCCGAAGAGTCGGGGTAAACTGTGGCGATCTTACAATGATGTTATTTTATTATGATAATTAACGTCAACGTAAGATTGCCGCGTCGGCCTTCGGCCTCCTCGCAATGACTGATGGGGGTTGTAAGATTGCTTTGCCTGCGGCTCGCAATGAGAAGGTAATTTTGAATTTTGCCTTTTGACTTTTTAATTTTTAATTTGTTATAATAAAAATAAGCAAACTAAAAAAGGTCGCAAAATTTTTTAATTCATTATTAAATATAATAAATGAATCAAATTTTTAAAGAAGAAAAATTAGTTTTATTAGTTTTAGGATTAATTATTTTTAGTTGGTTTTTTGGACAAATTGATTTTCAGTCGGCTTTAAATGAAGCTAGCGCAGCAACTTCTTCGCAAGTCACTGTTTCAGCAACAGTATTAGCTACTGTTTCTTGTTCTTCAGCAACTACAACAACAGCTTTTGGTTCAGTAGATGCTAATGCAGTTTATGTATCAACTCCAAATGTGACTACAACAATGTCTTGCGCAAACTCTTCTTTGGGGTGTACTTTATCAGTTAAAGATGCGGGTAATGGTTCAAACCCGGGATTATATAAAAGCACATCGCCAACTTATTTAATAACTTCTGCAGACGCAACTTTATCTGCTGGAACTGATGGTTATGGAATTCAAGGCGCAACAACTACCAATGGTTCAGGTGGAGTTTTAATTTTAAATTCAAAATATAATGTTACTGGGAATACTGTTGGCGGTTTAACTTTAGCTGGTTTAACTTTAGCTTCGTCTTCAGCAACTACATCTAATCGTGAAGTTGTAGTAACTCATAAAATGGCAGTAAGCGCTACTGCTCCTTCTGGAAATTATTCAGATACAATAACTTATTCTTGCGTGGCTAACTAAAAATTTAATTTAGCAAGTTTGAAATATTAATTTTATAATTGGTACAGCTTTAAAATTATGAAAAAATATATTTTTTTAGCATCAATTTTTTTAAGCGCATTAAGTTTAATTAATTATTCTTATGCTATTACTGTTGGGCCGGCAAAATTAGAATATAAAGTTGATCCCGGAACAACAATTGAAGGCAGTATTCTTTTAATTAATGAAACTCAAGAAAAGCAAATTTTTGTTCCCAGCTTTGAAAAATTTATTGAAGTTAATGGTGAAAAAAAATTTTTACCCGGAGAAAAATCAGAATTAACTGATTGGTTTAGATTCCCAAATGAAATTGTTTTAGAGCCCGGCGAAAGAAAAGATATTCCCTTTAAAATTGAAGTTCCGCAAAATGCTCCGCCCGGCGGTCATTTTGCTGTAATTTGGTGGGCAAATAAAAGCCCTGAGGCAGGTTCAGGAGAAAATGTTTCAATTATAACCCGGGCTGGAATTTTGGTTTATTTGCAGGTTTCAGGACAAATTAATGAATCTGGGAAATTAACTGCATTTCAAACTCCGCTAAATAAATTTTTATTTTGGCAATTGCCAGTGGATTTTAAAGTTAGCTTTAAAAACGAAGGTAATACTTATTTAAAACCAAAAGGCAATATTGAAATAAAAAATATTTTTGGCGGAACAAAAACAACTTTAGGAGTTAATGAAGCTGACCGAATTTTACTTCCTCAATCTGAAGATAATTTAAGAATTGCAACTAAATTTAATAAATTACCGTTTGCTTTTGGTCCGTATCGCGCAGTTTTAGCTTTAAATTGGGGAGATAAACCTGAATCTATTCAAAAAACTTTATGGTTTTTTGTTTTACCAATTAAAGAAACATTAATTGGAATAATTGTTCTTGTTTTGCTTTATTACGGATTAAAAATTGGGATTAAAAAATATAATAATTGGGTAATTAAAAAATATTCTCAAAACAAATAAATTTATTTTTAATGTTCAAATTATATGTTCAAAAATTTAAACCATATATTTTGGGTTTTTTAATTATTTTTTTTGGATTTTTTTTTGCTTTTTTAAAAATTTCAGAAAGCAATTCTTCAGTAAATGTTTCAGCTTCAGTAAATCCTTTTTGCGGAGATAATATTTTGGAGTTTGGAGAACAATGCGATGGTTCAGATTTAGGCGGACAAACTTGTCTTAGTTTGGGTTATGGCGGTGGAACATTAGTTTGTAACTCTTCTTGTATTTTTGATACAAGTGGTTGTACTCCGCCTCCACCGCCGCCGCCACCGCCTTCAGGAGGGGGAGGAGGGGGCTATTATTACCCACAAGAAACAAAAGTTATTTTTTCAGGTCGGGCTTACCCAAAAAGTTCAGTCACTTTATTAAAAGACGCGCAAGTTATTGCTACAACAATTGCTGGATCTGATTCTTTATTTCAAATAACTGTTTCCGGGCTTTCCGGAGGAAATTATATTTTTTCTTTGTATAGCGAAGATAAAAATGGGATTCGTTCATCGCTTTTAACTTTTCCAATTAGCGTTGCTTCTGGTGCTACAACTAATGTTAGCGGCATTTTTATTGCGCCAACAATTGCGGTTGATAAAAGTGAAGTGAAGCGCGGCGATGATATTACAATTTTTGGTCAATCGGCTCATAATGCTGAAATAACTATTCAAGTTTCATCTGATGAAGAATTTTTTGTAAAAACAAAGTCGGATGATAATGGTATTTATTTATATAATTTTGATACCACTGATTTAGAATATGGAGATCACTTTGCAAAATCAAAAGCAGTGAAAGCTAATGAAATTAGTTCTTTTTCTAAAGCTGTAAGTTTTAAAGTTGGCACAAAAAATGTCTTTGCTCAAAAGCCCGGAAAATGCGGCAAAGCTGATTTAAATTGCGATGGCCGGGTTAATTTAATTGATTTTTCTATTGCGGCCTATTGGTATAAAAGATTATCTCCACCATCTAATATTGATTTAAATGGCGATGGAAAAATTGATTTAATTGATTTTAGTATTATGGCTTATTATTGGAGCGGATAGTATAATAAATTTAAAACGAAAAACGTAAAGCGTAAAACAATAAGTGTAAAACCAAAATATAAAATGAAAAATTTAAAATTACAATTTAAAATTAAAAAATATTTAATATTTTTAACTATTTTAATATTAGTTTCAAAAACTGTTTTTGCCGCGGAATTAAATATTTTTTATTCAAATAAAGAAATTGTGGTTGGTCAGGAAATAAAATTAGATATTTATTTAAATTCAGAAAATGAATCTATTAACGCTTTTTCCGGAGAAATAATTTACCCAGCTGATTTATTGGAATTAAAAGAAATTTTTACCGGCAATTCAATTGTTAGTTTATGGATAGATCAGCCTAAAGTTTTGCCTTATTTTGACGGACAAACTCAAACTAATAAAAATAAAATTGTTTTTTCCGGAATTACGCCCGGAGGTTTTAATGGTAAAAGCGGTTTATTGTTTAGTTTAATTTTAGAAGCAAAAAATAGTAGTTTGGCTAAAATTAGTTTTTCTAATTTAAAATTTTTATTAAACGATGGTTTGGGCACAGAAGCTAAAATAAAAACAAGTGATTTTAATTTAAATATTTTAGAAAGGGCTGGACGAATAGTAACTTCAACCAAAGTTGTTTTGCCATTAGATACTTATCCGCCTGAAGATTTTAAGCCTGAAGTTTTAAATAATCCTGAAATGTTTGACAATAAATATTTTGTTATTTTTGAAGCAGTTGATAAAGGCCGGGGAATAGATCATTATGAAATTTTGGAATGGAAAAATAAATTTAGTATTTTTGATATTTTTTATAAATTAATTAATCCTAAAAAATATGATTTAAATGCCAGCTCTTGGACAAAAGCTCAAAGCCCTTATGTTTTAAAAGATCAAAAATTGCAAAGCGATATTTATGTTAAAGCCGTAGATAAAGCTGGTAATGAAAAAATCGCTTTTATTCCGGCAAAAAATCCAATTAAATGGTATGAAAACATCGAAAATTGGATTATAATTATATTGGGATTATTAATAGTAATATTTATCTTTAAAAGCGCAAAACGAAAAACGTAAAATGCAAAACAATAAAGAAATTTAAAACAAAAATATTAAAATTAATGAGGATAAAATAAAAAAATGCAAAATAGTAATTCAAAGTTAAAAATCGATTTAAGAAAAAGAGCATATTTCTATTCTCTTGAAATTATTAAATTCATTGATAGTTTTAATAAAAATGATTTTAGTATTCAAATTATTGTAAAACAACTTTTAAGAAGTGCTACTAGTGTTGGCGCAAACATTATCGAAGCTCAAGCTGGAAGCACTAAAAAAGATTTTGCAAATTTTTTTAGTTATGCCTTAAAATCTGCTAACGAAACTAAATTCTGGCTATGTTTATTAAGAGATTCTGGCAAAGCAGATAAAGAAAAAATAAACAGATTATTACAAGAAGCTACAGAATTAGCTAATATTATTGGAGCAAGCATTTTAACTCTTAAAGGAAAGAAAAAATAATGAAGGAATTAAGTATGCGATTTAAAATTCAAAATTTTTATTTTTTAGTTGTTGTTTTTAGTTTTGCGTTTTTAATTTTTAATTTAAGCAAAGCGTATGCTGCTTTTTTGTATTTTTCTCCTTCTTCGGCCAGTTATTCAGTGGGCAGTAATTTTCAAGTTGGTGTTTATGTTTCTAGCTTAGATCAAGCAATGAATGCTGCTTCGGGTGAGATTAATTTTGATCCAAATAAATTAGAAGTTCTTTCTTTATCAAAAACAAATTCAATTTTTAATTTATGGATTCAAGAACCTAATTTTTCAAATAATTTGGGAACAATAAAATTTGAAGGAGTTGTTTTTAATCCGGGTTTTACTGGTAATTCCGGAAAAATTTTAGGAATTAATTTTAAAGCCAAATCAGCTGGCCAAGCAAATTTAATTTTTAAAGAAGGAACGGTTTTGGCCAATGATGGTCAAGGCACAAACATTTTAAAAAATTTAGGCAATGGACAATTTAATTTAGTTTTAACAGAACAAAAAATTTCAGAGCAACAAATAGTAATTAATTTACCTTCTAAACCACAAATCATTTCTCCAACTCATCCTGATGAAAATAAGTGGTATAGCCAAAATAATGTTTTGTTTAAATGGAATATAAGCGATGATATTACTGAAGTTAAATTTGGTTTGAGCAAAAATCCTGATGACAAGCCGGATATTTTAATTGGTTATCCATTTAACAGTAAAGAATATAAAAATTTGGAAGATGGAATTTGGTATTTTCATTTGCAGTTAAAAAATAAAAAAGGTTGGAGCGAAATTAGTCATTATAAAGTTCAAATTGATACTATACCGCCAGAGCCTTTTGAAATTAAATTTATTGATGGAAAAGAAACTCGTAATCCCAGACCAGTAGTTTTATTTGATACTTTTGATAAACCTTCAGGCATTGATTATTATAAAATTAAAATTGGCGATGGTGATTTTTATAATTTGCCGGCAGATGTTGTTTTGTCTAATTTATATACTTTGCCAGAGCAAGCTCCGGGCAGGCATAGAATTTTAATTCAAGCCTTTGATAAAGCTGGAAATTATACTTATGCTTCAGATGAATTTACAATTTTAGAGCCGCCAAGCATTTTTGAAATTTTAAGTAGAAAAATAACTATTACTTTAATTTATTTAATTCCTTTGATTGCTTTGTTCTTACTATTAATCATTTTAATTTTATACACCGTGAGAAAAATTATTTTGTGGCGACGTAAAATTAAAAATGAAATTGCTTTAGATAAAAAAGAAGTAAATCATCTTTTTCAATTAATTAAAAATGAATTGCAAAATAAAATTAGAAAATTAGAAGAAATACGTTCAATTCGTAAATTAAACGATGAAGAAGAAAAAATAATTAAAGAATTAAGTTTAGAATTAGATAAAGTTGAAAAAATTATTAAAGAAGAATTTGAAGATATTTTAAAGGAAATTAAATAAAAACTAAAAGCGAAAAAGCAAAAAGAAGAATTAAGAATTAAGAATTCTGAATTTTGAATAAATTTTGAATAAATAAATTATTAAAACATTAAAATGCCGTCATTGCGATGAGCCCAAAACCATAACTAAGTTAGGTTTTGGGTAAACTCCGCGACGAAGCAATCTTACATCCGTTTTGATTAAATTTAAAATTAAAAATTCTACTTTCTA
>JBMFRD010000031.1:0-7148 GCA_049968295.1 Minisyncoccia bacterium | reverse complement strand
TTTGAAGCAATACTTTTAATTGCTGTTCCGCAGGATTTAATTAAAAAATATCAAAGAATTTTTAAAGAAGCTGGTCTTTCGCTTTTAGCTTTAGAAATAGAACCAATTAGTTTAGTAAGAAGTATTGTTTTTGGAGATAAAACTCCTACAATTTTAGTTGATATTGGCAGTCATACTACCTCTATTTCTTTGGTTAAGGATGGGTTATTAAAATATGTAGCTCAAACTGATTTTGCTGGAGCTGCTTTAACTAAATCAATATCATCGTCTTTAAATATTAATCCTTTACGCGCTGAAGAAATAAAAAAAGAAAGAGGAATTTTGGGAATTGGAGCTGATTTTGAGTTAGCTCAAACAATGTTTCCAATGTTAGATATTATTATTAATGAAATTAAAAGAGCAGAATTTAATTTAAATATTAATTTAAACGAAGCAATAAAGTTTGAAAGGTTAATTTTATCCGGAGGTGGAGCAAACTTATTGGGCATTGAAAATTATTTTTCAAAAATTTTAGAAATTCCAGTTTTAAAAGCCGAACCATTAATTCATTTTGAATATAATTTAGAAATTGAACCATTAGTTAAAGAATTAAATCCAATTTTTACCGTAGCTTTAGGATTAGCTTTAAGACAGTTTGTTTAAAATTTTAAAATAAGTTATAATTAATTTGATTGTTTTATTTTTTTTAAAAAGTGATAAAATAATAATATGGCCTTACCAGAAAAAATTATTGATGAATTAAGTCAAAGCCGGCCAGAAACACCTGGCTGGTCGTGGAGAATTTTTATTTTTAGTTTGTTTATTTTGTTAGTAGTTGTTATTTTTTATTTAGGATTAAATTTTGGTCTTAAGCCATATCTTAATTCTCAAATTAAAAAAAATAATTCAGAATTGCAAAAACTTAATCAATCTTTTTCAGAAAAAAGTAAAAATGATCTTTTATTATTTTATTCGCAACTATCTAACATAAAAAATGTTTTTGACAAACGAACAGTAATTAGTCCTATTTTTAGTTGGTTAGAAAAAAATACTTATTCAGAAGTAAGTTTTAATAAATTTAATTTTAATAAAAATTCAAATCAATTAAATTTAGGAGGAATAGCTAAAACCAAAGAAGCAGCTTTAAATCAGGTTTTAATTTTTCAGTCTAAACCAGAAATTCAAAGCGTGGTTTTAAATAATCTAACTATCAGTAGTCAAAATAATTGGCAGTTTGATTTAATTGTTTTGTTTAAAGAGTCGTTTTTAAAATCTAATTTATAATGCGGCAATCAACCAAAAGACTTTTAAGCGCTGGATTATCTTTAATATTTTTATTAATAGCTTTAATTGTTTTTGCTTATTTTTTAAAACCAGCCTATGAGGAAATTCAATCTTTAAGAATTGAAGTTGCAAAAAGCGAATTATCTTTAAATAATCAAAAATCATTAGTTGAGCAATTTAAAAATTTAACTCAAGATTATGAAAACCAACAAAAAAATCAAAATGTTGCTTCTTTAATTTTGCCTAAAGCGCCATTAGTTGGTGAAGCCTTATTTCAAATTGCCGGAATTTTAAATAATAATAATTTAAATTTATTATCTTTTAATGTTGGTAAGCCAAATATTTTAGCGCCTGATAATTCTAGTAGTACCATTGGAATTAAGCCGATTGGAACTTTTGATATTAATTTAAAAGCTAGCGGAGATTATTCAAATTTTAAAAACTTTTTAAATCAATTAGAAACCAATATTCGCTTATTTGATATTAAGACCTTGAATATAAATTCTGTAACTAATGTTGGTACTGATAACAAAAATCCGGTTAAGGTTTTAAATTATGACATTACTATTTCTGCTTATTATCAAGCTGAATAATATTTTAAAATTTTTATTAATATGTTAATATAAAAATATGGCTATAATTGTTCAAGAAGAAAAACAAAGTGGATTAGGAATTTTATATATTTTAATTTGGCTGGTTTTAATTATTGGTATTTTGGTTGGATTATATTATGTATTTTTTAAAAAACCCGAGTTATACGAATCAATTGTTCCTTTAAATAAAAACAATATTAATGATATCATCAGTATTAAATCTTCTGTTGATTTAAATGCAGTAATGTTAATGACTCAATCTTTAAAAAATTATATTGATATTCCTTCAAATATTCCTTCTGGCAAAGAAAATCCATTTTTTTAATTTTTATCCTCTTCTTTTAATGCTTTAGGTTTTTCCCAAGATGCAAAATTGCATTCTGGGTATCTTGAGCATCCCCAAAATATTTTACCTTTTCTTTTTCCATATTTTATTTTTCGCTCTACAATTTTTCCCGGATTTTTAGATCGTTCTTTATCTTCTAAACATAACGGGCATAAAACATTTGTTTCAACAGAATTATTTATTTTTTTAGTATTTTTACATTCCGGAAATCCAGAACAGGCTAAAAATTTTCCAAAACGTCCAATTTTAAAAATCATTGGTTTGCCGCATTTTTCGCAAATTTCATTAGTTTGTTCTTGAATTAAATTTTGTTTGTTTACCAACTCATATTTTTCTTTTAAGTTTTTTTCAAAAGGATAATAAAAATCAGCAATAACTTTTTGCCAATTTTCTTTATTTTCTGCAATTTTATCTAATTTTTCTTCCAGATTAGCTGTAAAATTAATATCTACAATTTGAGGAAAATTTTCAGTTAAAACTTTATTAACCAACATTCCAGTTTCAGTGGGATAAAATTTGCCATTTTGTTTTATAACATAATTTCTTTCTTGAATAAGAGAAATAATTGGAGCATAAGTAGATGGTCGGCCAATGCCATATTTTTCTAAAGTTTTAATTAACGAAGCTTCAGTATAACGAGGTGGTGGTTCGGTAAAATGCTGATTGGTTAAAACTTTTAATAATTTTAGTTCATCATTTAAATTAATTTTTGGCAATATTTTTTCGTTAATTTCCATTGGCCATATTTTTAAAAAGCCGTCAAATTCAATTATTGAACCATTAGCAATTAAATTATAAGTATTTTTGTTTTTGTTATTTTCTCCCAAAATTTCAATTTTAGTATTTAAAAATTCAGCCGGAGGTAATTGCGAAGCAATAAATCTTTTCCAAATTAAATCATAAAGTTTTTTATGGCTTTCAGATAAATTTAAATTTTTTGAAATTAATTCCGGGTTAGTTGGTCGAATAGCTTCATGCGCTTCTTGGGCTAAACGAGATTTTGTTTTAAATGTATTTGGTTTTGTGGATAAATATTCTTTTGGTAAATTATTTTGAATCCAAAGACGAGCTTTATCCAAAGCTTCTTTTGAAATATTGGTTGAATCAGTGCGCATATAAGTAATAAAACCTTTTTCATAAAGTTCTTGAGCTAAATACATTGTTTTTTTAGATGAAAAACCTAAGCGAGTTGAAGCAGTTTGCTCGAGGGTGCTAGTAATAAAAGGCGGCAAGGGATTTTTATTTATTTTTTTAGTTTCAATATTTATGATTTTAAATAAGGAATCTTCTAGATCTTTTTTAATGCTTTGAGCTTCTTTTTCGGTTTTAATACTTAATTTTTCTAAAACATTATTGTTTATTTTATAAAGATTTGCTTCTAACTCGCCATTTTCGGTTTTAAATAAAGCATTAATTGTCCAATATTCTTCAGATTTAAAATTATTTATTTCTTCTTCCCGTTCAACAATTAATCTTAAAGCTACAGATTGGACTCGGCCAGCGGACAAGCCACGGCTAATTTTTTTCCACAAAAAAGGTGAAAGCTTATAGCCCACTAAACGATCTAAAATTCGGCGAGCTTGTTGAGCATTAACTAAATTTATATTAATTTTTCTTGGATTTTTTAAAGCGTTTTCTATGGCTGATTTTGTTATTTCATGAAAGACAATTCTTTTTATTTTTTCCGGATCTAATTTTAAAACCTCAGATAAATGCCAGGCAATTGCTTCACCTTCGCGGTCTTCATCTGTAGCCAAAATAACTTCCTTGCTTTTTTCTGAAATTTTTTTAAGGCGAGTTACGTTTTTTTTGGCTTTAGTTGGAATAATATATTGAGGTTGGAAATTATTTTCAATATCAATTCCTAATTTACTTTTTGGCAAATCGCGAATATGACCATAAGATGATTCAATTTTATAATTTTTATCTAAAAAATTAGATATAGTTTTGGCTTTGGTTGGTGATTCAACAATAATTAATTTCATTTTTTATAAATTTACAATATAACCTTGATTTATTTCTTTGATTAAATTTTTAATTAAAAGCAAAGAAATGATTTGACTAACCATTTGAGTTTTAAGATTAGTAATTTCAATTATTTTGTCAATATTTATTGGTTGGCCATAGTTTTTGATGGTGGTATAAACAAATTTTTCTTCTTTGGATAAATTTAAATTTTGATTTTGAAAATTATTAATTTCAATATTTAAGTCAAGTAAAATATCTTTGGGGTTAATAACTAAACTTGCGCCGTTTTGAATTAATTTATGTGAACCTAAAAAATTAGAATTAAAAATTGAGCCGGGCACAACCCAAACTTCGCGATTTTGATCAGAAGCAAAGCGAGCTGTATTTAATGCTCCTGATTCTTGCGGTGCTTCAATAATTAATACGCCTAAGGAAAGACCGCTAATAATTCTATTTCTTTCTAAAAAACGGTAAGGCAAAGAAGCGGCATAAATATTATATTCAGAAATTATTGCTCCGTTGGAATTTATAATTTTTTCAGCTAAATTTTTATTGGTTGCAGGATAAATGTTTAAAAGTCCATTACCTAAAACTGCAATTGTTTTTCCGTTATTTTCAAGCGCGCCTAAATGCGCGGCACTATCAATTCCTAAAGCTAAGCCGCTTGCAATATTTAAATTATAACGACTTAATTCTTCGGCAAATTTTTTAGCAATTAATTTTCCTTCGGCAGTTGCTTTTCGCGTGCCAACAATAGCAATTGTTTTTTGGTTTAAAATATTTTCATTTCCTAAAACATAAATTCCATATGGAGCCAAAGGAATTTCTTTTAATAGGCGCGGATATTTTTCTTCGTCTTTTAAAATTAATTTAATTTTATTATTTTCAAGTTTTTTATATTCTTTTTCTGGGTCATATTTTAAAGAATCATAATCAGTATTTTGTAAAATTTTACTCCAAGAATTATATTTTTGATAAAGTTTGTTTAAACGTTGATAATTGCTTTCCAATAAAATATTTAATAAATTAAAACTTATTTTTTCTTTAATATTTAAAGACATATTTTTATATTAACATTAAATTAATGACAAATAAATATTTTGAGGTATAATATAAACAAATGAATAATAATTTTAAAAAACAAATTATAATTAGCATTAGCATTATAGTTTTTGTTTTATTAGTTTCTTTTGCGCTTTTTAAATATTTAAGTGATGCAATTATTAAAAAAGCAGAAGAAATTCAAAGCTTAAGAAATAGTATTGCTATTTTTACAAAATCTTTAAGCAATTTAGCTAAATTAAAAGAAGTTGCGCCGCAAGTTGATTTGTATCAAAATAAATTAAAATTGCTTTTACCTTCCAAAGATGAATTAATTGATTTGCCGCAATGGATTAATGATGCCGCAAAGGCAAATCAAGTCAATGCAACTTTAAATTTTAAACCCGGAGGCAAAAATCCGGAAAATAATAGTCCGGGTTTTGAATTGTTTTTAATTGAAATTAACGGCTCTTTGTCAAATATTGAAAAATTTTTATATACCATTGAAGTTGCTTCTCCTAAATTTATTTTAAATATAGATAGTTTTAATGTTTCTGAATCAAATGAAAATAATTATCAATTTTCGGGAAGCGGTCGAGCGTTTTTTATAAATAAAAATTAATTATGAATTTTTTAAAAAAATATTACGATTTTATTTTTGTTTTTTTAACCATTTTGTTTTTAGCTATAATTGTTTTATTTTTTCTTAAGGCCATAAATATTTTAGCGGTTAATTTTGATAAAGCTTTAACCGCAGCTTCGCTTTCTAAAACTTCTATTGATTTTAATATTAATGACGCTATTTTAATTTTGCAAAAAAGAAATTTAATTCAATGATTTTTGACTTTTGATCTTTTTATTTTATAATAATTTTAAAGCGCGCTTAGCTCAGTGGTAGAGCGTTACGTTGACATCGTAAAGGCCGGAGGTTCGATCCCTCCAGCGCGCACCAAGTCATTTTTTTATTAATTTTTGTATAAAGTTATTATATATAACTTTAAATACATATTATACTCTTAGGTCCACTTATGTTGTATTTTAAATTTTTTTAACCAATGACAGCGGATTTGCTTTGAGTAGAATGAGTGTATACAATCTCTTGACTTTTTAAAATAGCAAATTATAATATTAAGCACGATGGTAAAAGTAGTAAATCTTTTAAGAAAAAGCGGCTGACGTTTAATTTTTTATCACGCAATTTAATGTCAGCCGCGCAAGCGGCTGATTTTGTTTGTATGGATGGTGATGATTGATTTTTGAAAATTTAATAAATTTGCAAATTATAAATCGTCTCGCATAATTTGCAAATAATCAGTATTAGGATGGTTGGTTAAATAAGGGCGTATGGTGGATGCCTTGACACAAAAAAGCGATGAAGGACGCGGCGTAGCGGCGATACGCTTCGGGGAGGCGCGTAGCAGCCTGTGATCCGGAGATTTCCGAATGGGGCAACCTAATCGTGTAAACCACGATTACTCTGCGCAAGCAGAGAGCGAACCCAGGGAAGTGAAACATCTCAGTACCTGGAGGAAAAGAAAACAACAGTGATTCCCTAAGTAGCGGCGAGCGAAAGGGGAAATAGCCTAAACCCAGCACCACTTTTAAACTCAAACTTTATAAATATAAAATAAATATAAAATTGTTTATAAAAGTTTTGTTTTATTAAATTCCGTTTGAGTTTAAAAGTGGTGCTGGGGGTTACAGGGAAGAAACGCTCTCAAATTTTTTGTAAAAAGCAAATTTTTGCAAAGAATTTGAGGTGGGAAAGTTACAAAATTATTTATTAGCTGAATCTTTTGGAAAAAAGAGCCAAAGAAGGTGATAGCCCTGTAAGCGAAAATAAATAATCTTTCTAGTTTCTTTTCCTAAGTAGCTCGAGGTTGGAACGCCTTGAGTGAAGTCGGGAGCACTATCTCCCAAGGCTAAATATTTTTTGT
>JBMFRD010000030.1:0-7679 GCA_049968295.1 Minisyncoccia bacterium | reverse complement strand
AACTTTAATGTTTAAAACATTTTAAAATTCAATCATTCATTTGAAATTCAAAATTAGAAATTAAAAATTGTCTTTTTCTTTCCGTCATCGCGAGCCCCGACGCTTCGGGGTCCCGAAGAGTCGGGATAAACTGTGGCGATCTTACATTAATGTTTTTTTAATTAATTTCATTCTTTTTTGCTTTAACTTCTAAAATTTTACTTTTAATCATCAAAGGATTAGGCAAAAATGAAATTTTAAATTTATTTTCAGCCGCAGCGGTTTGAATTAAAATTTCGCCAAAATTTAAAAAATTGCCGAGCAAACCCGAAAGATTAACGCTAATATCTTGAATTTTATTTAATTCTAACTCAGAACGTTCATAATTAAATAATCCTTTTTCTTCTATTTTAATAATTCTTTGATTAGTTAAAATTAAAGTGGTTAAAGAATAAAGCATTAAATTTAAAAATAAACCTAGCCATAAAATTGAAAAACAAACTATTTCTAAAAACAAAATTAAATCTGAAAATTTTTGATAGATATCTTGGGGCAAATAACTTACAAAAACAAAAATTAAAAAAGCTAAAAAAACAAATAATAAAATTGGCAAAAAAAAGAAAAGTTTATGACGGCGAATTAAAAAAATTGATTTTTCGCCGGCTAACATTCCGTCAAAAGTTTTATTTGAGTAAAAGAAAATTTGAAACATATTCTTTTAAATTATTCCAATCAATATTTATAAAGCTTCCGACCATTAGTGATAAAAATAAAAAACTGCCAAGCAAAAACCAAAAAGCTAAAATTTTTGGCTGCTGACCAATGCCAAAACGGACAAAATGATATAAAATAAAAAACGCGTATAAAACCCAAATAAAAATAAATGCTCCAAAAATTAAATTAATCATTTTAATAATTATACCTTATTTAATTTATTTTAAAAAGTTTATTTTTTGAAGTCTTTCCGGAAACCAATTTAATTTTTGTTTTATTAATATTAAAATATTTGGCTAAAATATTTAAAACTGCTTCATTTGCTTTTCCTTTTTCTGGCAAGGCTTTAACCTTGATTAAAAAATGATTATCATTTATTTTTTCAATTTTATTTTCTTTGGAACCAGGCGCAACTTTAACAAAAACAAACATTTAATTTAAATTATTCCAATATCATGCGGGTGACTTTCTTTTAAGCCATGTTCTGTAATTTTAATAAATTCTTTATTTTTCCAAAGTTCTTTTAAATTTTTTGCTCCACAATAACTAAATCCAGATCTTATTCCTTTTTCTAAATTTAATAAAATATCTTTGGCGCTGCCTTTGTAATCTACAAAGCCATAATCTACTCCTTCAGATGCCGGCTCATAATCAGTTAATTCTTTAGTTTTAATAACTTTATCTTTAAAAGCTGAAGCCGAAGCCATACCTCGAAAAGCTTTTACTTTTTTGCCGTTTGCCGTAAAAATATTGCCCGGAGACTCATCTGTGCCAGCCAGCAAAGAACCAAGCATAACAAAATTAGCTCCAGCTGCTAAAGCTTTAACAATATCCCCGGAATTTCTACAACCGCCATCAGCAATGATTGGTAAATTTCCAGCTCCTTTTCTTGATAATTCAATTGCTGTAATTTGCGGAACTCCAACTCCAGCCACAATTCTAGTGCTACACGCGCTTCCCGGACCAATACCAACTTTGATAATATCTGCGCCTGATTCTTTTAATAATTTAGCTCCTTGATCATCAGCAACATTGCCAACAATTAAAACTATATTTGAAAATCTTTTTTTAATTTCTTTTACGGCTTTAAAACATTTTTCTAAATAGCCATGAGCAACATCAATGCATAAAATATCAGCACCAGCCTTAACTAATTCTTCTGCTCTTTCTATATAATCTCCTCTAATTCCAATTGCTGCTCCAACCAAAAGTCTGCCTTTTTTATCGCGGGCAGCTTTTTTATTTAAAGAAAATTTAAAATCTTTTAAAGTAATAAGTCCTAAAACTTTTTTGTTTTTATTAATTATTGGAATTTTTTCTATTTTATATTTTTTAAAAATTTCTTTAGCGTGATTAAAATTAATTTTGTCATAACTTACTATTAATTTTTCAAAAGGAGTCATCAAATTTTTTGCTAATTTTTTATCGTCATCTTCTAAAATATAATCTCTTTTTGAAATTAATCCCAAAAGTTCTTTTTTTTCATTTACAACTAAAAAAGTTTGAAAATGATATTTTTCTAAATTTTCTTTAATTTCTTTTAAAGTAGTATTTGGAGTAATGCAAATTGGATTATCAACAATATAATTTTCAGCTCTTTTAACTTTTAAAACTTCATTAACCTGATAGTCAATTGAGCAAAATCTATGAATAATTCCTAATCCGCCCATCCTAGCCATTAAAATTGCCATTTCAGATTCAGTAACTGTATCCATTGGCGAAGCAATAATTGGCAAATTTAAATTAAAATCTTTATTTAATTTAGAGCTTAAATTAATTTCTTTTCTTGAATCTATGCTTGATTTTTTAGGAACTAATAAAACGTCGTCAAAAGAAAAACCTTCTTTCATTTTTAATAAAATTATATATTTAAACCGCTAAAATATTTTAAAATATTTTTTAAAAAACATCAATAAAAAAAAGCCGCAAAAGCGGCTTATTCAAAAATAACAAAAACTTTATAACCAGAAATTAAATTTTTTAATTTTAAAAAATCTTCGTTTTTTAAACGAATACAACCCCTGGTTATTTTTTGACCAATTGATGCAGGATCATTGGTGCCATGAATTTTAACTAGGGGGTTAATATTTTTACTTTCAAAATCTATATCAATAGCTCCAATACCTAAAGCATTTAAAGGATGGCCCGGAGGAATAATTTTGGGCAGTTCAGTTTTTTTTGTTTTTAAATAATATTCTCTTGTTGGTTCAGTTGGATACCAAGTTGGATTTAATATTATTTTTTGAACCTTGCCTTTTACTGGTAAGTTTGGATTTTTCCTTGGCAAAGCTACTTTAAATTCAGCTTCAATTTTTCCATTATTTTCTACTCTTAAAATCATTTTTGAAAAATCTACTCTAATAATTTTTTCTGCGGTATTTAAATTAAAACAAAATAATGGTTGAAACAAAATGCTAATTAAAATAGTTTTGCCGAAAATTTTCATCCTGACCTCCTTTATTTTCAAAGTTCTATTTTAATTATAAAAAATTCATAAAAAAAATAAAAGCTCTTCAATTTGAAGAGCTTTGTAAGTAAAACTTTTTAACTAAAGATCTTTATAAAAAAGAAAATTATCTTAAAAATTATCCCAAAAATAATAATAAAGGGCAGGTGCCAAAAAGGAGAATATGGCACCTCGCCATCTAAAAACTGCATAAAAGAAAAAATGCCTATAAAATAATAAAAAACAAAACAAACAAAAAGAAAATCTAAAAACAACTCAAAAAAATCTCTAATTTTTTTTCTCATCACTTCCCCCCTTTCTTTTTTCCATTTAATATTGCGCCTGCCATTTGACAGGCTTTTAAAAAAAGATTTTTGGGAACATATAATTCATTAGGATCGTAAATCTGAGAAAAACTATATTTTGCAACCAACTTAATTTTATTATTTACTTTTTGAAAATCTAAAAATGTATTTAAAACCCTAATTTTTACTGAATTATTTTTTTTGTTTACTTTTTCAACTTGTACTTCAGGCATCTTCCACCTCCTTTCTTTTTTCAAAAATCTAACTCTATTATACAAACTTTAAAATAAATTGTCAAAAAATAAAAAATATAATAGTAGATTTGAGAAGAATCAAATCCCGATCTCCAAAATAATTAATCTGTTAAATATTTTTGTGGACCTAGCGAGAATCGAACTCGCGTCTCCACAATGCGAATGTGGCGTCGTACCACTAGACCATAGGCCCATACCTTATATCTAACAGGGCTAATACGGCAATACCACTATGCTACCAGCCTTAATAAATTTAATACAATTTTAAATTTAAAATCAATAAATTATTTTAAATCATTATGAAAATAAATTGCTTTTATTTTCCTATTTTCATAATGAATATTATGAATTTGGGGAGATTTTAATTTAGAAGAATTGCTTACAGCTTTATTTTTGTTTAAACAAAAACCTAAATGCATATTTTTACCCTGCGGTTTCAAATCCCATAAAATTATTGCGCCAAATTTTGGTTTTTTAATTTCATACCACCCAAATTGTTTTAAATCTTTAACTGTTGAAGAAACTGTGGTATGCAAATTTTCAATTAAGCCTAAAATTTTTAAAATTACTGAAACATAAAAAGCGCAGCTTAAATCGCCATTTTGCAACACATCTTTTGATTTTAAAGGCGCAAAAAAGTAAAGTGATCTAAAAAATTTTGAATTTAAACTGTTTTGAATTAAAACTTTTAAAGATTTTTTCTTATCTAATTTATACATTTTTAAACATTTTTAAATTTTACATTGCTCTAAAACATTTAATAAATCTCTTAATTTAACTGTTGCTCCGCCAATAACTTTATCCGCGCCGCCATAATAAAAATAAATTGTATCATTAATTAAAACATTAGAGCAAGGAAAAACAACATTATTAACTATACCCTCTTTTTCATAAAATTCTTCTGGTTCAAACAAAGGATAATCGGTTCGGGCAATAATTTTAGTTACATCTTTTAATTGAGTTAAAACTGCTCCTAATCTATAAATTTTTTTGTGGTCAACACCGTGATAAAAAATAATCCAGCCTTTTTTAGTTTTTAAAGGCGGACCAGCCAATCCAATTTTTTCTGAATCCCAATAGCCCGGCCGAGGTTTTAGCCACCGATATTCTTCTAAATAATTTTTACCGTTAAAATTTAAATTTTTATGAAAAGATAAATCCATATCATTGCCAACCCGATGAATTATCACATAATAACCATTTATTTTTTCTGGAAAAACAGCAGCATCTTTATCATCAATATCTGGCGGAGAAATTAAAACTGGTTTGGACCAATTCCAATTTAAAGCTAAAAAATCTTTTTCATTTATTGAACTTAAAGCCACGCGTGGAGCATGAACTCCATCATAAGCCGTATAAAACATATAAATTTTATCTTTAATTTTTATTAAGCGCGGATCCTCTACTCCAGAATTGCCTCCCGGATTTTTTTTAAATTCAAAATCTTCCCGCGGAACATAAATTGGATTTTCTAATTTAAAATCTATAGTTTTAAAATCAGAACTGGCAGCATAACCAAAAACTGAAGTATTATCTTGTGACATTGCCCGATAAATTAAATGCGCTTTGTTTTTTAAATATATTGCTCCGGGATTAAAAACCGCTTTAGCTTCCCAGTTATTGTTTTGATTTGGAATAAGAATTGGATTATTTTTAAAACGATTTAATTTTAAAAATTGAATTTCTTTTTTTAAAAATTTAGTAATTAAAATTTTTAAGTCAATAAAAGCCACAGCGCAAGAAGTATCTGCCGCGCCATAATATAACCATATTTTCTTTTTATCATTAGAAAGCATTGCTCCAGAAGGGAAAACAATATTAGGAGTAATTCCATATTTTTCATAATATTCTTCGGGCCAAATTAATGGAAAATCAGTTTTGCCTAAAATTTTATTTGGATTTTTTAAATCTAAAAGAACAGCTTCTATGCCAAAAACTTTATTATTTGAAAAATAATTTTGAATATAAGAATAAAAAACAATCCAGCCATATGGAGTTTTAAGCGGCGCTGAACCAACTTCAATATGATCACTTGCGCTTCGAACTAAATTTAAATCATAATTTTTATAATTTTTATACCATTCAGTCCAAAAATTTTGGGACCAAATATCTTTAATTTTATTAAATTGAACTAAACAAATTGAAGCTGGCGGATAATCAGTATGCACAGTTAAAATTCCCCAAATTTTGCCATTAATTTTTTCAGGAAAAATAGCCATAGCTTTGGAATTAAAATTAGTTACTTCGTGTTTTTCTTTTATTGTTTTTAAATCCTCGCTAATTGCTACTCCAATTTTAATATCGCTTGGTTTTGGCGGCCAATTTGAAAGCGCGGTATAAAAAATAAAATATTTATTATCAAATTTTACAACTCGTGGATCTTCGCAACCAAATTTTTCCCAATCATATTCCGGAAAAATAAATTTTTTTCTATTTGTAAAATGTAAGCCATCTTTACTTTCAGCCAAACCAATATCTGAAATTTTTATACTACTTTTAATTGACTCATGATAATGAGTTAAAGAAAGAGCGCGATATAACAAATAAATTTTGCCTTGATGTTTTATTGACGAGCCATTAAATACTGCTTCTGCTTCCCAAGAATTATTTTTATCAGGCTGAAGTATTGGATTTTTTTCAAATCTTTCAATAAACATAAAAATAATTATTTTTTAATTTTTACTTTCTTTAAGTTTAAAATAGTTTTTCCGTCTTTTTGAAGATAGTTTAAAAATTCATTTAAATTACCATAAGCTACGCTAACATAACTATCAGCTGAACCATAGTAAATAAAAATGTTTTCATCTTTAATAACTGCTCCAGTAACATAAACCACTCCAGGTTTAAAACCATTATTTTCATAAACTTCTTCCGGCTCAATAATAGGATAAGGAGATTTTAAAATAATTTTTTCCGGATTTTTATAATCTAAAATCATTGCTCCGACTTTATATTTATTAAATTCGCCTTTAGCCATTGCATGATAAAAAACCAGCCAGCCTAATTTTGTTTTAAGCGGCGGAGCGCCTGCGCCTCTAACCCAATAATCCCAAAAGTTATTCTTTTTAAAATCGCAATTATAATAACTTTCAATATATTCGTCATCGTTAAAATTTAAATTATCTCGATAATGAATTAAAATTTCCGGAGACAAACTATGCAAAATTGCGTACTGGCCATTAATTTTTTCAGGAAATATTAACCAATTTTTATGCGTTTCATAAGGAGAAGAAATTAATTGCGGTTTTGCCCAATTCCAATTTTGATTTAAAAAATCATCAATTGAAATAGAAGTTAAAGCCACACGCAAGCCATTATCGCAAGCCGTATAAGTCATATATATTTTATCTTCGTTTTCAACTCTAACTAATCTAGGATCTTCTGCGCCGCCAAAACTTCCGCCAGACAAAAATGAATAATAATTAAATTTTGATTGTTTTAATTTATGCTCATAAACCGGATAGGGCAATCTTTCATTAATTACCAAGCCGTCTAAAGAATTAGCATAGCCAAATCTTGAAATTCCATCTTTGCCAATAGCCCGATAAATAAAATGAATTTTATTATCTAATAAAATAACTCCGGGATTAAAAGTTTGCCAACATTCCCAATCATTTTCCAAAATTGGCTCAAGAATAGGATTTTGCTCTTGTTTTTTTATTAAATCTTTTGGTTTATAAATTAAAATTTCAGGTTTTAATTTTCTAACTTTTAAAACTTTATTTTTTAAATTTTTTTTATTTTTTAAAGATTTATTTAATTTTTGTTTTTTTAAACTAGTTTTTTTATTTAATTTAGAGTATTTTAATTTTTTAGATTTTAAAATCTTTTTGTTTTTAAAATTATTTTTAGTTTTTAAGCTTTTAGTTTTTTTACTAACTTTTAAAGGCATTAATTTAATTATAAAACTTTTTTAAAAAAAACAAAAATTAAAGTTGGTCGGGCTGCCCGGATTTGAACCGGGACTACACGCACCCGAAG
>JBMFRD010000029.1:0-7694 GCA_049968295.1 Minisyncoccia bacterium | reverse complement strand
TTCAATTTCTACTTTTGTAGATTAAAAATAACCCAACGGTGGTTTGTTGTCTAATCCATATATTCAATTTCTACTTTTATTTATTAAGGAATAATTGAATTTTAACGATTGGTCATTTTAAATTTATTAATAAATTTATTAATATTAGATTAGATATGAGGGTATTTTATTATAAATTTTTATATTTTGCCGGAGTTTTTGTTTTTGAAATTATTGAATTTTTAGTTTTTTTAGGTATGGTGAATATTGCTAATAATGTGTTTGTGCCATTATTAGAAAAAATATTAAATACTCAAATTAAGATTTTTAGTAAAATGAATAAAGATGAATTAGAAGAGGTACGAAAGATTTTAAAATAAATTATTAATATAAAATTTATATATATTAAATGAATTTAAATTTTTATTTTATTACTCTTTTAAATCTTTGTATAATCTTTAATTTTTTAATATAATGTATTTGATTTGCAAGTTTGATTTTTAATGGAAATTTATTTTTAAAATGAAACAGTTTGAAATTGATAATCCGATTGAGGTTTTGACCGGGGTAAAGTCAAAAATAACTTCTAAATTAAAAAAACTGGAAATTAATACCATTAAGGATTTGCTTTGGCATTTTCCTTTTAGGTATGAAGATTTTTCGCAAATTTATAAAATTGCTGAAATTGGGCCAAATCAAACCGTAACTATTTCCGGTAAAATTAAATCTTTAAATATTCATCGCAGTTGGCAAAGAAAAATTATTGTGGTTGAAGCTGAAATTGAAGATGAAACCGGCAGTATTTTAGCGGTGTGGTTTAATCAGCCGTTTTTAAGAAATGTTTTACGGATTGGAAAAACTTTTAATTTTTCCGGTAAAACCGCAATTGATGATCGCGGTCAAATTTATTTGGCTCATCCTATTTACGAAGCCGTTGATCTTAAAACTAAAGAAACTAAACACACTGCCCGCTTAATTGGCATTTATCCGGAAACAAAAGGCTTAACTTCAAAAATGTTTAGATACATTATTCAAATCGCTTTAAAATATTTAAAGCCGCTTAAAGAATGGATTCCTTATGAAATTTTAAACAAATATCAATTTCCGGAAATAAACCGGGCTTTAAAAAGGATTCATTTTCCAAATAAAATTGAAGAAGCTTTGCAAGCTAAAAAAAGATTTGCTTTTGAAGAAATTTTTTTACTGCAAATTTATAATTTTAAACAAAAATTAGCTTTAAATGAAAAAACCGCTCCGCAAATTGAAATTGATCTTGATTGGATTAAAAAAATAATTAAACAATTGCCTTTTGAATTAACCTTGTCTCAAAAAAAATCTTTATGGGACATTTTAAAAGATTTAAATAAACCCAAGCCAATGAATAGATTATTAGAAGGCGATGTTGGCTCTGGAAAAACAATTGTGGCGGCTTTGGCTTCTTTGGTTTGCGCTAAAAATAATTATCAAGTGGTTTTAATGGCGCCAACTGAAGTTTTAGCTATCCAGCATTATGAGACTTTTAAAAAATTATTTAATTATATTAATTTCAAAAATCAGCCGGCTTTAGGGCTTTTAACTTCTTCGGTTTCAAAAATTTTTTATGAAAATGATGTTGAATCTAAGGTTAAAAAGGAAATTCTTAAAAAAGAAATTTTAAAAAATGAAATAAAAATTATTATTGGCACCCAAGCTTTAATTCAAAAAACTGTGGCTTTTTCAAATTTAGGATTGGTTATTGTTGATGAACAGCATCGTTTTGGAGTTAATCAACGCGCCGCTTTGTTAAATAATTCCAATTACCAAAATTTAATTCCTCATTTTTTATCAATGTCAGCTACTCCTATTCCGCGCACTTTAATGATGACTATTTTTGGCGATTTGGATTTGTCTTTAATTACTGAATTGCCTAAAAACCGCAAGCCAATTATTACAAAAATTGTTTCGCCTGATGATCGGCCCAAAGCTTATGAATTTATTCGCGAGCAAATTAAACAAGGCCGGCAAGCTTTTGTTATTTGTCCGCGCATTGAGCCCAGCGAAAATGAATCAGAAAAAATTTTAACTCCCAAAGAAATTTGGCAATTAGACATTAAAAGCGTTAAAGAAGAATATGAAAAATTGTCTCAAAAAGTTTTTCCAGATTTAAAAGTTGCAATGCTGCATGGCAAATTAAAACCCAAAGAAAAAAATGAAATTATGGAAAAATTTAAAAATAATGAAATTAATATTTTAGTTTCAACTTCAGTAATTGAGGTTGGGGTGGATGTGCCAAATGCCACAATTATGATGATTGAAGGCGCGGAACGTTTTGGATTAGCGCAACTTTATCAGTTTCGGGGCAGAGTAGGGAGAGGCGAGCATCAATCTTATTGCTTTTTATTTACTGATTCTAATTCTAAAACTACTCGGGAAAGATTAGAAGCAATGGTTAAAGCTAAAAACGGTTTTGAATTAGCTGAAATTGATTTAAAACTGCGCGGACCCGGAGAATTTTTAGGTGAAAAACAAACTGGTTTTCCGGATTTAAGTATGAAAGGACTAATGGATGTTGCGCTCATCAAAAACAGCCGCGAAGCCGCTTATTTTATTATTCAAAAAGATCCAAGTTTAAAATTATATCCGGAATTAAATAAAAAATTGCAAGAATTTAGGCGAAAAATTCATTTAGAATAATTTAATAAATTAATTTCTGTTTAAAATAGCGTTACTTAAAGTTTCATCATCAGCAAATTCAATTTCGCCGCCAGTTGGCAGTCCGCGTCCCAAGCGGGTTATTTTTTTGGCAAAATCTTTTATTTCTTTTTGAATAACTGCCGCGGCAAAATTTCCCAAAGTGTCTGGATTAAAAGCTAAAATAATTTCATCGGCTTGGCCGCCAAGTTCTTTTTGAATAAAATTTTTAAGATTTTGAAGTTTTAATTTTTGAGCGTCGTCTAAAATTCCTTTTTTTGAAACTTCGCCAATAATAAAATAACGGCCGTTAAATTTAGCCGCTTTTTCCAAAGAAATTAAATCAGTTTCTTTTTCAATAATCATTATAATTTTTTTATTTCTTTCCGGATTTTGGCAAATGTTGCATAAATCGCCTTGATTTTCATGTGGGAAAAAACAAAAACTGCAAATTTTTATTTTATTTAACTCATTTAAGCTTTGGGCTAATTTTAAAATTTCATTTGGACCTTGGTTAATTAAATAAAATGCCAGTCGAGTGGCTTGGCGCGGTCCAATTGACGGCAAAAAAGTTAATAAATCAATTAATTTTTTAATTGAATTTGGCAAAATTTCCATAATTAAAAATCTTCTAATTCATCGCTGTATTTTTTTTCAATGGTTTTAAAGCTGACTGTATCTGGATCAAATTTTAATTTTACTGAACCTAATGGTCCATTGCGGTGTTTGGCAATTTTTATTTCAGCAATGTTTTGTTCTTCTGGCGGCGTGTTTGGGTCATCGCGATCTTTGCGGTAAATAAATAACACCACATCCGCATCTTGTTCAATGCTGTTATGGACAATAATATCATTAGCCACAAAATTATGATTATCTTCTACAGTTAAATCATAAACTTTTTCAATTCCTAACGGAGTAATAGAAACAATTTCATCCCAATAAACATCAGATTGAGACAAATTTTTTAATTCTTGGTTTTCTAAAAACAAAGCTAAACGATTTAATCTTTGTCGGCTTAAACCTGATTTTAAAAGAGTAGATCCGGAATAAGCCGTGTTTAATCCATAACAAATATCGCGCCAACCCAAATTTAAATTAATTTTTATTGGTTCAATAATTAAACGCCAAGCTTCTTTTGGTATGATATCTATATTCGGATTTGGATTTATTTCTTTTAAAGCAGTAATTAATTTAGCTGCAATTTTTCCTTTTTCTCCGACTACTTTAATATTTTCTAAAAATTTTAATTGATTTTCTGAATTATAAATATGAACTTGATAATTGGTTCGATAATTTAAGGATGATACAGTAGTTAAAGAACTTAAAATGCCTAAACGTAAAAGTAAATGTTTTACTTGCATGGCTAAAACTGGGCTGGTGGTGCTGTAATAAATAGCAGCTCCGGGCTTTCTTTTAGGAGTAATTTTCCAAGAAATATTGCCATCTGTTGCCCAAAGATGCCCTAAAAACAATTTAATTTTTTCATTATCACCGGCAAAAATATTTAGAGGTAGTTGTTTTTCCCACGAATGCACTGGCTTTATTCCTAAATTATTAAACCAATTAATAATTGGATGATGTTTGTTTTTAGTTAATTTATAAGGAGAAGGAAGATAAAGATGATACCAATTTTTTTGTTTAATTAGTCGGCTATTAATTTTAAAAAGTTTTTGAGCGCTTTGTTTAACATAATTAATGTTTTCTAAATCAGCGCTAGTGTAATGAATGGGTTGTTTTGGTAAAACGCAGCCATCGCCAATTAAATGCGCCAAAAGAATTAATTCTTCATCAGTCATTGGATTTAAAGAATTTGTTGGATTAAGTTTTCTCGGTAAAGCAATACGGTCTCCAATTTTAAGTTCGTCTAATCTTGCCCATTGATTTAATTTTCTAAAAGGATGATTTGCCGAGGCTTTAATGGTTTGGCCGGTTTTTGTTTTTAATTCATATATTTTTTTATATCCGCTTGAAAACGCTTTGGTTACTTTTTTAATTTCTAATTTCCAATTATCATTTAAAGTGTAAACAAAAAACGGATGTTTTGTTTTGTTTTCAGCCAAATCTTTTATAGTTACTAATTCGCCAGTTAAAGCATTCATAATAGTGGCATCCGCGCTTAAGCATCCGCTTTCTCTTAAATCTGAAAGTTGAGGCACGCGATTGTCTCTTTTATCCACTGAGCGGGATAATTGCGAAATAGCTATTAAAGGCACATTTAATTCACGCGCTAAGCCTTTTAGCCCTCTTGAAATCTCAGTGACTTGTTGAACCATATTAGATTGATTGCTTGAATGGCGTGGAGCAATAAGTTGCAAATAATCAACAATAATTAGGCCCAAACCGCGTTCAACTTGTAGGCGTCTAGCCATAGAGCGCATTTGTAAAATATTTGGCGAGGGCGTGTCATCAATAAAAATTGGAGTTTTAGATAAATCATCTAATGCTTTTTGAATCATTTGAAATTCCAGATCATCTGAAATTTTTCCAGTTCTAAGTTTCCACAAGGGGACATTAGATTGCGCGGCAATAATTCTATCTACTACTTGTTCACGGGACATTTCCAAAGAAAATATTCCCACTGGAACTTGTTCTTTTAAAGCAACATTGCGGGCAATGTCTAAAGCAAAAGATGTTTTTCCTAATGAGGGTCTTGCGCCAATAATGATAAAATCTGATTTTTGAAGACCGGATAAAATATTATCTAATTCAATAAATCCAGTTGAAAGTCCGCGCAATAAACCTTTTTTCTCATGCAGTTTTTCAATTCGTTCATAAGCTGAAACTAATTCTTCTTTAATGTGCGTAAAATTTTGCGGTAATGATTTTTGAGAAATAGAAAGGATTTTTTGTTCAATTTCATCTAAAAATATTTCAAATTCTTTTGAGGGTTCAAAAGCTTTTTCAGTAATTTCTGCTGAAACATTAATTAAATCTCGTAAAACTTTTTTTTCTTTAACAATTTGAGCGTAATAGTCAGCGTGTGAAGTAGTAGTGACTAAATTAGTAATTTCAGCTAAATAAGACGAGCCGCCAATTTCAATTAAAAGTTTTTTTTCTTTTAATTTATTGGCAACAGTTAAAATATCAACTGGTTGATGTTTTTCATATAATTCTAAAATAGTTCTATAAATTTTTTCATGAGCTGGATTGTAAAAATCTTCAGGCGCAAGCAAATCCGCAATTTTAATAATAACATTTTTATCCAAAAGCAAACTACCTAAAACCATTTGTTCGGCTTCAATGTTTTGCGGCGGAATTTTTATTGATGAATTAATATTTATTTTTGCATCCATAAATTTTTTGGAAAAACAATTGGACCAATTGGGCTGTCTTCTATAATATATCCTAATCTAAAAATTTTATTGCGCAAGAGGTCAGATTGCATAAACTGTTTATTAGCTCTTAATTGTTCGCGTTGATTAATTAAAGCCTTTATTTTTAAGGGTATTTTGGGGTCGGGGAGTTCTAAACTTAATAAATTTAGCAAAGATTTTAAGCAAATTAAGCTATTTTTAGCTGTTTTTTCATTTAAATTTAAAAGATTTGAATTTATTATTTTATTAATTTCAAAAATTACAGCTAAAGCTTCTGGAGTTTTTAAATTGTTTTTTAAAACATCATTAAATTGATTAATTTGATTTTTAAAAGAAATATTTTTTTTACCAAATTTTTTAACAGCAATTAAAAGTTCTAATTTTTTTAAAGTTTCAAAAATATTTTGCAGTCCGCCTAAAGCAGTTTTAATTGTATCTTCGGAGTAATTTAAAGGAGAATTCCATTGATGCATTAAAACTATAAAACGAAAAACTATTGGTTTGTATTTATTTAAAAAATCATTAATAGTTATAAAATTACCTAAACTTTTAGACATTTTTTGGCTATTAATTAATAATTGGCCGGTATGCAGCCAAATTTTAACATATGGTTTTTTACCAGTCAGGCTTTCAGCTTGAGCAATTTCAGCTTCGTGATGGGGAAATTTTAAATCCAGCCCTCCGCCATGAAGATCGTATTGATTTCCAAAATAATGCATAGCAATCGCTGTGTCTTCAATGTGCCAGCCGGGCCGTCCCCAGCCTAATTTTGTTTTCCAAAGCGGTTCAAAATCTAAAATAATAAATTTTTTATTTTTTGCTAATTTTTCTAATTGGGTTTGCTTTTCTTTTGAAGGAAATTTCCATAAGCAAAAATCGCCTTTGTTGATTTTTTGAATTGATTCATCAATGCGGGATACAGCATCTTCAGCTTGGCTTGCAGTTCGGCGGCTTAATTTTCCATAATCTTTAAATTTTTTAATATTAAAATAATAGCCGTCATTTTCAATTTTATAAGCATAACCTTTTTGAATTAAAATTTGAACTTGATTTATGATTTGTGGAATAAATTTTGTGGCTGGAGCATAAATATTTACTGAATTAACTTTTAAATCTTTCATATTTTTTAAATAAGCAGTTGTAAATTTTTTTGCTAATTTTAATGGATTTTGATTTTCTTGTTTGGAGCGGTTAATAATTTTATCATCAATATCAGTTATATTTTGAAGGTAAAAAACTTTGTAATTATTTAATTTTAAAAATTTTACTAGCCAGTCAAAAAAAATATAAGTTCGGGCATGGCCTAAATGCGAATAATCATAAACTGTTGGACCGCAAACAAATAAATTTAATTTTTTCTTTGAAGGCAGGGGAGTTAATTTTCCAGTTAAAGTGTTAAAAACTTTTATTTTCATAATTTCATTTTAAAAAATATTTATAAAAATGTAAAACAACAAAAGTGTAAAATTAAAAATGAAAAGCGCAAAATAAAAAAATGTAAAGCGCAAAGGGAAAATACAAATCTAAATTAAATTCAAAATGCAAATCTCAAAATGCAAAATGACAATTTAAAATTAAAAATTGCCTTCGTTATTACGAGTCCCGATACATCTAGGAAAAGGAATCTTACATTCGCTTTGCTCAAATTCAAAACGTAAAAAATGCAAAACTAAAAATGCAAAATGCAAAAGAAAAAAAAGACAATTTTTAATTTCTAATTTTGAATTTCAA
>JBMFRD010000028.1:0-8159 GCA_049968295.1 Minisyncoccia bacterium | reverse complement strand
ATTTTGAATTAAGAATTACGAATTAAGAATTAGGAATTTTGAATTTAATTAATGCTAAGGTAAGATTGCCGCGCCGCGGAGTTTACCCAAAACCTAACTTAGTTCCTAACTTAGTTATGGTTTTGGGCTCGCGATGACGAAATGATTGTCATTACAACTCTGAAATGCTGTAAATATTAGAGCAAAGCAGTAATTTTATAACAATCTAATCATTTGCATATTTTTTAAATTTATGTCAAAATATTATTCATTAAAATGAATTTTTTAAGGCAAAAAAAATTATATTTGTTTTTTGCGGTAATTATTTTAGGCGGCTATGCGGTTTCTAAATTTATTTTTTCAGAAGGAGTTAATATTCCTGAAAATTTCACAAAAAGCCGAATGCAAGCGGCTTTAGTTTCAGAAGATGTAATTAAAATTTCAGAAGATATAAAAAATAATGTTTCTAAAATAAATGCTTTGGATAATGAAAAAAAATATAATGAAGCTTTTAGTTTGTTAAATGAAACCAACATTAAAATTTTAGATATTCGCAAAAAAGCCATTGAGCTTTCATCTCAATTGGAAATTATGACTAAAGAATTAAACAATATTAAAGCTCGGGGAGCAGAAACTTTTGCTATTTCAGCTGTTACTAATCGTTTGACTATTATTAATCATTTAATTAATTATAGCGATTATTTGTTTCAATTAAATTTAGCTTTGCAAGACAGATTTTATGGTAAAAATAACCGCGATCAAATTTTAAGTTTAATTGAAAAAATTAATAATGAAGTACAAGCTATTAATCAGGCCAATGAACAAGCAAATCTTGATATGGAAAAGTTTGATCAGGCTTTGAAAAATAAATAAGATAAATCAAGCGCCCATAGCTCAGTGGTTAGAGCACTGACCTTATAAGTCAGGGGTCCTTGGTTCAAATCCAAGTGGGCGCACAAAATTTAATCTTTTTTAGCAATGTATATTTTAACAAGATAGTTTTGTTAACGTTTTTTACATTCTTATTTATATTTTTTCTCTGGTTATTTTTTTAAGTTTAAGATTAACTTCTCGTTTTTTTATTAATTCTCGTTTGTCTATCTTTTTTCTGGTTTTGGCAAGACCTAACTCAATTTTAATTAAATTATTTTTAAGATAAACTTTTAAAGGAATTAACATAAATTTTTGATTTAATTTTCCAATTAAGTATTTAATTTCTGATTTTCTTAGTAAAAGCTTTCTGTTTCTTTTAGGATCATAATTTTGAGGAGTATTATTGGGCTGAAAAGGTTCAATATTTGAATTAATAAGCCAAAGTTCATTATTTTTTGTCAACGCATAACTGCCTATAATATTAAATCTGCCTAATTTGGCTGATTTTGCTTCAAAACCATAAAGTTCTATGCCAGCTTGAAATTTTTCATAAATTTCATAATCAAAATAAGCTTTTTTATTTTCATTAATAATATGCATATTGTTATTATAAGTTAATTTTTAAAAAGAAAAAGCCCGCCGATAAATTTGGCGGGTATAATAATGGTGGGCGCCGGCTTTTGGCCTTACTCCTGATCGCTCAGGATTATTTTTGCGCCCAAATTAATTTAGCACAATATTTTTAAATGTCAAAATTTTAGATAAAAAAACCGCCACTAATGTGGCGGTGAAATCAAATGGGGGCGTTGAGGCAGGGATAAACAGTCCCATATTTACGCCCTCTATTTTATTGTATTTTTATAAATTTTATTGTCAAGAGGTTGATTTTAAGTTATATTAAATTATATGCAAGATAAGATTTTAAATATTTTAAATAAGGTTTTTGCTAAAAATTTAGAATATAAAAATATTTTAAATTCAAATATTGATTTTGAAATTACTTTTTCAGATAAAAAAGAATTTGGAGATTTTTCAACAAATATTGCTTTACGTTTAGCTTCTAATTTTAAAAAAAATCCGCGGGAAATTGCAGAAGAAATAAAAAAATTAATCTTAAATGAAAATTCTATAAATTTTTTTGAAAAAATTGAAGTAGCTGGCCCAGGATTTTTAAACTTTTGGATTTCAAAAAAAGAAATTTTATTTGAATTTAATAAAATTTTAAAAAATAAAAATTTTGGCAAAGAAAAAAATAAAAATAAAAAAATAATTTTTGAATATTCAGATCCAAATATTGCCAAAAAAATGCATGTTGGTCATTTGCGCGGCACAATTATTGGCGATGCTTTAGCAAATATTTACGAATTTTTAGGATATAAAGTTATTCGTTGGAATTATTTAGGAGATTGGGGCACGCAATTTGGTCATTTAATTGCCGCTTATAAACTTTGGGGCAATAAATCTAAATTAGAAAAAAATCCAATTGAAACTATGCTTGAGCTTTACATTCGTTTTCATCAGGAAATGAAAAAAAATCCAGAATTGAAAAAAATGGGTCAGGAAGAATTTAAAAAACTTGAATCCGGAGATAAAGTTAATTTAAAACTTTGGAAATGGTTTAAAGATGAATCACTGCGCGAATTTAAAAAAATTTATAAATTACTTAAAGTTAAATTTGATATTTGGATTGGAGAAAGTTTTTACGAAAAAGACATTCCTAAAGTTATTGATTTGCTTTTAAAATTAAAAATTGCCCAAAAAAGCGAAGGAGCAATTATTGTTCCGCTTGAAAAATTTAATTTACCGCCAGCTTTAATTTTAAAATCAGATGAAGCCAGTTTATATTTAACCCGGGATATTGCTAATTTGCTGTTTAGATTAAAAAAATTTAAACCGGATAAAATTATTTATATTGTTGGCAATGAACAAACCCTGCACTTTAATCAGCTTTTTGCTATTGCTAAAATGTTGAATTTAGATGTTAATAAATTTTTGCATTTAAAATATGGTTTGGTTTTAGGCGAAAATAAAAAGAAGCTTAAAACCCGCGAAGGAAATTTAATATTTTTAGAAGAAGTTTTAAATACGGCTATTAATTTAGCTTTTAAAATCGTAAATAAAAATAAAAATTTATCTTTAAAACAAAAACAAAAAATTGCCAAAGCAGTAGCCATTGGCGCGGTAAAATATAATGATTTAAAAGAACATCGACATAATAATATTATATTTGATTGGGATAAAATGCTGGATTTAAAAGGTCAGAGCGCGCCTTATATTCAATATACTTATGCCCGAATTAAAAGCATTTTAAGAAAAGCAAAAATTAATCAAGGAAAAGAAAATATTAAGCTTCAAAATTTAAATACTGAATTAGAATTAAATTTAATTAAAAAAATTTTAAATTTTCCGGAAATATTAAACTTAAGCGCTAAAAATTATTTAACTAGTTATTTAGCTAATTATTTATACGAGCTTAGCGCAATGTTAAATAAATTTTATGAAACTTTGCCGGTTTTAAAAGAAAAAGATGAAAAAATTAAAAATGAAAGAATTATTTTAATTAATTTTGCAGCCCAAGTTTTAAAAACTGGTTTAAATTTATTAGGAATTGATGTTATTGAAAAAATGTAAATATTTAAAATTAAAATTAAGAGTCAGAAAGTTGTTTAATCGACAAACCAATTCTGCCGTTTTCGTCAATTTTAATTATTTTAGCTTGAATTACATCCCCAACTTTTAAAACATCATTAATATTTTTAACATAGCCATTTTGAACTTCGGAAATATGAAGTAGGGCGTCTTGGCCGCCGCCTAAATCAACAATTGAGCCAAATTCTAAATTTTTAATTATTTTTCCGGTAATTATATCACCAACTTTTAATTCTCGCGAAATTAATTTTATTTCTTCTAAAGCTGCTTCGGCATCTTTTAAATTTTGAGCTGAAACATAAATTTTGCCATCATCATTAATATCAATTGAAGTTAAATTAAATTTTTTAATTAAAGCATTAATAACTTTTCCGCCCGAACCAATAATTAAACCAATTTTTTCCGGATTAACTTCATATCGTAAAATTTTAGGAACAGTGGGATGAAGTTCTGGTTTTGGTTTGGAAATTATTTTTTCCATAAAATCTAATATTTTTAATCTGGCAACGCGGGCGGCTTCTAAAGTTTTTTCAATAATTTTTTCATTTAAGCCATAAATTTTAACATCTAATTGAATTGCAGTAATGCCATCTTTAGTGCCGGCAACTTTAAAATCCATATCGCCAAAATGATCTTCTGGTCCTTGAATGTCAGTTAATATTTTAAAATTAGCCTCATCTTTTTCATTTTCTAAAATTAAACCCATAGCAATGCCAGCTACTGGTTTTTTAATTGGAACACCAGCATCCATTAAAGCCAAAGAAGAAGAGCAAACCGTTGCCATTGAAGAAGAGCCATTAGAAGAAAGAATTTCAGAAACAATTCTAATAGTATAAGGGAAAATTTCTTCGTCTGGAATTACAGCTTGCAAAGCTTTTTCAGCTAAAGCGCCATGGCCAATTTCTCGTCTGCCCGGGCCGCGAAAAGAACCAATTTCTCCAACTGAATATGGTGGAAAATTATAATGCAACATAAATCTTCTTTTAGTGGTTATTTCCATTGTTTCAATAATTTGTTCAGCTGAAGGTGGAGCAAGCGTAACCACGGCTAAGCTTTGAGTGTTGCCGCGAATAAATATAGCTGAGCCATGAGTACGATTAAATAAATTAATTTCAGCTTTAAGCTCTCGGATTTCAGAAAGTCCGCGGCCATCTGGTCTTAATTCTTTTTCTAAAATAGTTTGATGCAATAATAAATCTATTTCATTTTCAAATAAATAATTAATTTCTTTTTCATCATAGGACATTTCTGTTTCTTTAGCTTTTTGAGCTACAAAATTTTTAAGTTCGGTTTTTAAATTTTCTAATTTTTGATTTCTTAAAATTTTGTCTTTTTCATATAAAGCATCAAAAAGTTTTGATTTTAAAAATTCTTTAACAATTTTTTCTAAATCTTTAGACGGAGAAAATAAATTAACATTAGCTTTTGGTTTGCCAATTTGAGCAATAATGTTTTTTTGGAAATCAATTAGTTTATTTATTTCTTGTTCGGCAATGCTAAGAGCTTTTAAAACATTTTTTTCTTGAGCTTCATTGCCTTTTAGTTCAATCATATTTATTCGGTTTAATGGTCCCGCCGCAAAAATTTCAAATTCTGGATTTGTATTTTTTTCTTTAATTAAAGAATTTGAAGGATTAATTAAAAATTCATCATTGATTTTTACAATTTTAATTCCAGCTGCTGGTCCATTCCAGGGAATATCTGAAATTCCTAAAGCAATTGAAGCAGCTAAAAGTCCGGGAAATTCCGGATCGTTTTCTTCGTCATAAGAAAGCACGGTAATAACAATCTGGATATCTTTTCTTAATCTTTGATCAAAAAGAGGTCGAATTACCCGATCAACCAATCTGCCGGCTAAAATTGCATCTTCTGATGGACGGCCTTCGCGTCGAATAAAACGACTGCCGATAATTTTACCGCTGGCATAAAATCTTTCTTCATATTCAACTTTTAAAGGCAAATAATCTGCTTGGCTTTCAGTTTTAGACATTACAGTTGTAGCTAAAACAATAGTTTCGCCATATTTTACTAAAACGCTAGCATTAGTTTGCTCGGCTAATTCTGAAGTTTCAATAACTAATTCTTTTCCGCCAATTTCAATTTTAAATTCTTTTTTGTTTAACATTTTTTAGATATTTTTTAAATATTATTTTTTAAGAATAATTTTTGGAATATTTTCTAAATTAATAAATTTATCAACTGCTTCTTGAAGTTTTGCTGAAGCGGTTTTATGAAAAGCTGCGGCTTCAACAATACAGCCCTTATTCCATTTTAAATAATTAACCAAAGGCAAAAAATCTCCATCGCCAGTTACTAAAATAATCACATCTAAATTATTTGACATTAAAATCGCGTCAACTGCCATACCAACATCCCAATCCGCTTTTTTTGTGCCATCGGGATAAATTTGCAAATCTTTTGATTTTAATTCCAAACCAGCTTTTTCCAAAGCCTCAAAAAATTGAGCTTCGCCAATAGAAGAATCGCTTTTAACCACATAAGCAATAGCTCGAATTAATTTTCGGCCATTAACTAAATATTTAATTAATTCTGAATAATTTACCCGGCCGTGATATAAATTTTTAGCAGAATGATATAAATTTTGAACGTCAATAAAAATTCCAATTCTTTGATTTGAAAACGTATTATCTTTCATATAAGTTTATTTTTTGAGATCTAATTTTTTAATGATTTTAGAATAATCGTCGGGATTATTTTTTTTAAGATAATTTAAAAGTTTACGCCTTTTACTTACCATTTTTAAAAGACCACGTCGGGAATGTTTATCTTTTGGATTTTTTTTAAGATGTTTAGTTAAATCTTCAATTTGACGGGTTAAAACACCAATTTGAACTTGGGCTGATCCAGTATCTTTTTCATGAATTTTAAATTCATTAATAATTTTTGATTTTACTCTTTTAGTTAACATAAAAACATAATACTATATTTAGCTAAATTTTGCAAATTTAAAGTTGCGTTTTAATTAAAATCCATATTTTAATTTTAAAGTTTAACTGCTTAAATTAATAAATTTATTTAAGTTTATTAAGAATTATTTTTTTAATTAAACGAGATAATAAAAATTCCAGCAAAATAAAAAGTCCTAAACTAATAATAAATAAATATTCAAATTTTTTAAAAATTTTTATGGCAGCAAACGGAATTAATCCAAAAATTAAACTAAATGATATTACACTAAAAATTGGCAACCAAATTAAGGTGGTGATTAAACTTATTTTAAGCATTTTTTTAATATCAACATTCGACCAACCCAAAGAAAAAGCAACTGGCGGGCTGGAGCCATAAAAAAATTTTGAATAAATAAACCAACGTAAGCCGTTTTCAGAAATTAATTTTTCAAACTTTCCGTTTTGATTTGGAATTTTATTTAAAACAAAATAGCCAATTTTTGTGCCGCGTAAAATTTTACCTAAATTAAACCAAAGAAAATCTCCGCTTACATCTCCTAAATAAGTTAAAATTAAAACAATTAAAATATTAATTAAATGAAGTTTAGCTGAAATAATAATCCAAAAAGCGGAAAACGAAGCAATGTTTCCTAAAAAAATAATTGCTAAATATAGTCCTAAATAAGCTCCAACATAATTTATTTTAATTAATTCAGCCAAAATATTTAAAAACTCCGGCATATTTTTTAAGAAATATTTTAAAAATTATTTAGCAAAAGGATTTTTTGCGCCTAAAACTTCAAAATGTAAGTGACAACCAGTAGCTTCGCCGCTTTGCCCAACTTCTCCAATTTTTTGTCCTTGTTTAACATAATCTCCAAGTTTAACATTTAAAGAACTTAAGTGTGCATAAGCGGTTTTAATATTAGGTAAATGTTCAATTTTGATATATTTGCCATAGCCGCTGTTCCAGCCAGAATTTAAAACATCAATCACTAATCCATCTGCCGCAGCAACAATATCTTTGCCGCAACTTGCAGCAATATCTACTGCATTTTTAGGATGAAGTTTTTGCCAATTTAAACCCTGAACTGGCAAAATAAAATTTATTTGATTTTCTGATCCTTCGGAATTTATTTCCCCAGTAGTTTTATTTTGCTCGGTTAAACTTAATAATTTATTTTGGTCAGCATAAATTGAACTTTTGTTTTCTAAAATACCAAAAACTAATAATTTATCAAGGTTTAAATTATCAGAATTTTTATTTTGATTTAATTCGTTAATTGGGCTTGATTTTAAAATTCCAAAATTTAAACTATCTTGAGAATTTAAATTTAATTCATTTGGTCCACCCATAACTTTGTAATCTTCGGGTGCAAAATAGTTTTTACTGCTTTGCCAATAAGAAAAACTTAATAAAATTAGTATTATCAAAAAAAGAGCCAAGTTAATTGGCCGAATTAAATTTTTATTAAATTGTTTTAAAAAAGTACTAATGTTATTTAAAATAGCAATTTTTTTTAAAAAGTCAAACTATAAAAATAAATTAAAAATTAACCATAAAAAATAAAAATTTAATTAATATAATAAAACCTTTTAATTTTGTAAGTTTCAACATAAAAGATGAATTAAGAATTTAAAATTTCGAATCAATTTTGAATGACCGAATTATTAAAACATTCGTTTTGCTCAAATTCAAAACGTAAAAAATGCAAAACTAAAAATGCAAAATGCAAAACAAAAATTTTG
>JBMFRD010000027.1:0-8304 GCA_049968295.1 Minisyncoccia bacterium | reverse complement strand
ATATTGATTTTAAAAAAGTTGCGGTTCGCACTCCTGGATTTTCAGGCGCAGATTTGGCTAATTTAATTAATGAAGCCGCAATTTTAGCCGCGCGCAAAAATAAAACTAAAATTAGCCAAACCGAATTATTAGAATCAATTGAAAAAGTTATTTTAGGTCCGGAAAGAAAAAGCCGGGCAATTTCTCAAAAAGAAAAAGAAATTACAGCTTATCATGAAGCTGGTCATGCTATTGCCGCGGCTTCAATTAAAGATGCTGATCCAGTGCATAAAGTTTCAATTATTAGCCGCGGTTTTGCTGGCGGATATACAATGAAGCTTCCAATTGAAGAAAGGCATTTGCGCACTCGCAAACAATTTTTATCTGATTTAGTTATGATGTTAGGCGGCTATGTCTCCGAAAAAATTGTTTTTGGCGATATTTCAACTGGCGCTTCAAATGATTTGCGCGAAGCAACTGAATTAGCTAAAAAATTAGTAACTAAATATGGAATGAGTTCTTTGGGTCCAATTACTTTTGGTAAAACCGAAGAATTAATATTTTTAGGCAGAGAAATTGCTACTGAAAAAGATTATTCTGAAGAAACAGCGAGGCAAATAGATTTAGAAATTAAAAAAATGATTGATTGGGCACATAATTTTGCTTTATCGCTTTTAAAAAAATATAAAAAACCATTAGATAGGGTTGCTCAGGTTTTAATGGAAAAAGAAACCTTAGAGCAGGAAGAATTTTATAATTTATTAAAACCATTTAAAATTAAACCTTTAGAAGTAAATTTTTAAAAAAACGTCATTGTGATTTTCAATTTTTTGATGCCGGCAATTTTACATTGGTTTTTTTCAAATTTAAAACGTAAAAAATGCAAAACTAAAAACGTAAAATGCAAAAGAAATATTTTGAATTTTTAATTTAAATATAGATTCTACTTTCTACTTTCTAGATTCTAGATTCTTTTTTATTGCTTTGCGCTTTACGTTTTAAATTTTACGCTTTTATTCTTTTTCCTTTTGCGTTTTTCGTTTTTAATTTTAAGGCATCAATGTAAGATCGCCACAGTTTACCCCGACTATTCGGGGCCTTGCTGACGCGAGGCTCGCGATTACGAAAAAAATAAAAATTCAAAATTTTTTATGAGCTATTGCATTTTTTTATTTAAAATGTAAAATATTTTAATTATTAAAAAAACCCAAAGTCGCGGGTTAATTTTTATAATTTAAATTTATGAAAGTTCATTATTTAACCAAAGAAAAATTAGAAGAATTAAAAAAAGAATTAGAGTATTTAAAGCGCGAAGGCCGCAGAGAAGTTGCTGAGCATTTGCAAAAAGCAAAAGAATACGGAGATTTATCTGAAAATGCAGAATATAGCGAAGCTAAAGATGAACAGCAAAGAATAGAAACCAGAATTTTAGAATTAGAAGAAATTATTCGCAACGCGGTTTTAATTAAAGAAGGAACAAAAGGAGACAAAGTTAAAATTGGATCAAAAGTTACTGTTAAAAAAGATGGTAAGACTTATGAATATTTAATTGTTGGACCAAACGAAGCTGATCCAAGCAAAGGTAAAATTTCAAACGAATCTCCATTAGGTAGAGCTTTTTTAGATAAAAAAAGCGGAGAAACAGCAGAAGTTTTAGCTCCTAGTGGAAAAATTACTTATAAAATTATAAAAATAGAATAACAATTAGATAAACTTTTTTTTAAATTTTATTATGCTAAAATATTAATATGCTTGATGATTTAATTTCAGAACGGCTTAAAAAAATTAAATTATTAAAGGAAGCGGGAATTAATCCTTTTCCAATAAAATCTAAAAGAACTCATCAAATTAAGGAAGTTTTAGAAAAATTTAATTTTTTTCAAAAAAATAAAAGAAAAATTTTTTTGGCTGGCAGATTAATGAGCATTCGCGATCAGGGCAATTTAATGTTTTGCGATTTAATTGACGAAACCGGAAAAATTCAAATCGTTTTAAAAAAAGATAATATTTCTAAATTAAATTTTTGGAAAAAAGTTTTAGATCGCGGAGATTTTATATCTGTTGGCGGAATAGTTTTTAAAACTAAAAAAGGAGAAAAAAGCTTAGAAGTTAAAAATCTTCAAATTTTAACTAAAAGTTTAAGACCCTTGCCTACAGAATGGTTTGGTATTGAAGATGAAGAATTAAGATTAAGAAGAAGGTATTTAGATATGATTTTAAATCCGGAAACGCGGGAATTATTTGTTAAAAAAGCGGTTTTTTGGAGCGTTTTTCGTGAAGAATTAAAAAAAGAAGGATTTTTAGAAGTAGAAACTCCAGTGCTTGAGCCAATTCCGGGTGGAGCTGAAGCTGAGCCATTTGTAACGCATCATAATGCTTTAGATGAAGATTTTTATTTAAGAATTTCTTTGGAATTGCCTCTTAAAAAAATTTTAGTTGGCGGTTTTGAAAAAGTTTTTGAAATTGGAAGAATTTTTAGAAACGAAGGAATTGATCGCGAACATTTGCAAGATTATACGCAATTAGAATTTTATTGGGCTTATCATGATTATAATGATTTAATGAAATTCGTTGAACGTCTTTATAAAAAGGTTATTAAAAAAACAACTGGTAGTTTAATAACTGTATGGAACAATCAAAAAATTAATTGGTCTAAAAAATGGCCAAAATTAGAATATGTAAAATTGTTTGAAAAGCATAATAAAATTAATCCAATTAAAGCCAGTCGAGACGAGTTGTATGAAAAAGCTTTATCTTTAGGATTAAAACCCGAAGAATACGCTGGTAAAGGACGTTTAATTGATTTAATTTTTAAAAAAACCGTAAGACCGCAATTAATTCAGCCTTGTTTTTTAATTAATCCTCCAGTAGAAATTGAACCATTAGCTAAAAGATCTGAAAAAGATCCAAATGTAGTAGAACGTTTTCAAATTTTAGCTGGCGGCACAGAATTAGGCAAAGGCTTTTCAGAACTTAATGATCCTATTGATCAAAGGCAAAGGTTCGAAGAACAAATGAAATTAAGAGAAAAAGGAGATAAAGAAGCACAAATGTTAGACGAGGAATTTTTAATTGCTTTAGAATATGGTTTACCACCTACGGCTGGTTTTGGAATTTCGGAAAGATTATTTGCGGTTTTAATGAATAAATCTGTTCGGGAATGCGTTATTTTTCCATTAATGCGCAAAAAAAATGACTCTTTTAATTAAAAACGGAAAAATTTTAAATTTTGATCAAAACAATAAATTAGATGTTTTAATTAGCGCTGATAAAATTTCAGCTATAGGAAATTTTTACAACAAAAAAGCTGATGAAATTATTGATGCCGAAGGAGCTTATATTAGTTATGGCTTTACTGATATTTATAATGAAACTGATCATAATTTAAAAATTTTTTCAAAGGATTTAAATCAGATTACAAAAGAAGGAATAACTAATGTTTTAATTGGACATAGTGGAGTTTCATTGGTTCCGCTTTTAACTTTGCCTTTTGTGCCTTTAAAATATTACTCTTCTTATTATGGCGCAAATTCTAATTGGCAAAATTTATCTGATTTTTTTAATTTTTTAAATAAAAATAAATTAAGTTTTAATTTAGGAACATTTATTGGTTTTAAAACTTTAAAGCATATTATTGTTGGAGAAAATTTACGTTTAATGACTAAAAAAGAATTTTATGTTTTTTTGGATATGTTAAAAAATTTATTAAAAGATGGAGCTGGTGGTTTTTCATTAGATTGGGAAAGTGTTTACTTAGATGAAATTTCATTAAAACAAATAGAAGAAATTTCAAAAGTTTTATCTAAAAATTCCAAAATTTTATCAGTTACTTTGCCAGCCAGTGAAAACATTGAAAAAATTATTGATGATTTGTTAAAAATTGTTTTAGAAACCAACGTTCGGCTTTTGCTTAATAATTATTTAAGTCATTATTTAACTCCGGAAAAAAACATTCATCTTTTAAAAAAAATAGATAATTTTTATCCTAATGTTTTTTTAACTTTTAATTCAAAAGTTTTAGAGCAGGAAATGCTTTATAAATTTTTACCAGCTCATATTAAAAAAAATAATTTTGATGAAATTTTAAAAAATATTTTTGATCCGTGGATAATGAAAAAAAATTTAGAAGCAATTCCAGAAGTTAATCCAGAAAAATTATTTATTTTTGAAACTGAAATTAACCCCAAACATCAATTTTTAAAAAATAAAAACTTAAAAGAAATAATGGAAATTTATAATTTAACTAATCCTCAAGAAGCGCTTTTAAAATTAATGCAAATTGTAAAATTAAGAGCAATTACTTTTTATGAAGATATAAATTTAGATGTTTTAATTGACGTTTTACTTTATAAAAATTCTTTAGTTTCTTCGGGTTGGCTTTATTTAAATAAAAATAATATTTTTTTGGATTTTTGTAATTTAGTTTTAGAGCATAAATTAATGCCGGTTAAAGAAATGATTAAAAAAATTTCATTTTTGCCAGCTCAGCTTTTAAATTTAAAAGATTATTTAGAATTTAAAATTGGCAATCAGGCAGATTTAGTTGGTTTTAATATTGTAGATAATCAAATTGAAATTAAATTTGTTATTGTTTCTGGCAAAATTACTTTTTTAAATAACCAATTTAAAAATTTAAATGGCCAGCCATTAAAATTAAAAAATTAAATTTATTTAAATTTATTGAATTTTATTTAAATTTATGATAATTTAAAAATATTAATGCGTGGTTAATTGATAATTTTTTTAATTTTTAGTTAAATCGCGCATTATGGGCACGTAGTTCAGTGGTAGAACGCCATTCTGATAAAATGGAGGCCGTAGGTTCGATTCCTACCGTGCCCACAATAATTAATAAATTATTTTTCTTATATTTTTGTATTGCTTGCTATATTTATTATTAATAATTAATTTGATTTTTATTTGATTTTTAATAAAAAATATTTATAATATAATTATTATGGAATTAAAAGCGCAAATTAGGCAACAATTTAAAAAAGAAGTTAAATCTTTAAGGGAACAGGGTTTTGTGCCGGCTGAGCTTTATGGGCATAATGTTTCAAATATGCATTTAGCTGTAAGGTTAAAAGATTTTAATAATGTTTATAAACAAGCTGGTGAAAGTTCAATTATTAATTTAGTTATAGAAGATAAAAATTATCCCAAACCAATTCCGGTTTTAATTTATGATATTCAAAAAAATTATTTAAACGACGATATTGTTCACATTGATTTTTATCAGGTTAAAATGGACGAAAAAATTAAAACTCATATTCCTTTGGAATTTATTGGTGAATCACCAGCAGTTAAAAATTATGGTGGAGTTTTAAATAAATCAATGTTTGAAATTGAAGTCGAAGCTTTGCCCGGAGATTTGCCACATAGTTTACAAGTGGACTTAAATAATTTAACTGAATTAGGCCAAACTATTTATGTTAAAGATTTGATTATCCCAAAAGGAGTTAAGGTTTTGGTTGGTTTAGAAACTCCAATTGTAACTGTAATTACTCCCGAAGAAGAAACTCAAATATCAGAACCAGTAGATGTTTCTGCAGTTAAGGTTGAAACTGAAGAAAAGAAATTAGAACGTGAAAAAGAAAATAAAGAAGAGGAAAATTAATAAATTATTTTTTTAAAAATGAAATTAAGGACTCTTATTGACGTAAAAATTTCACGTCGAGACTCATTTTTAAGATTTAATTCATTAATTAATCTTCAACCTAAAATTTATTATTTTTATTTTACTAAATTTATAAAAAAAATTATCATTGCGTTTGCTGTTTTATTCTTTGTTTTAGGATCAGTTAATGCGCCAACCATTTCTATTTTAGCTGCGAATTCATCAACGCAAGAAGAAAAAAAAGCTTTAGAAGCTCAACTTCAGGAATTAGAGCGGCAAATGGCAGATTATGAAAATCAAATTAAAACTTATCAAAAACAAGGTAAAAGTTTAAAAAATGAAATTGATATATTAAATGCAAAAATTGCAAAATTAAATTTAGAAATTAAGGCGATTAATTTTAAAATATCTGAATTAAATGATAAAATTAATCAAACTGAAAATCAAATTAAAATTACTGAAAATACAATTAATAAAAGAGAAGCGGCCCTGGTTGAATTATTAAAAGAGGTTTATTCTAGTGATAATCAATCAATTTTAGAAATATTTTTAAAAAATCCGAGATTATCAGATTTTTTTAACGATTTAAATAATATTGTTGTGTTGCAGAATAATTTAAGAATCACTATTAATCAAATTAAAGATTTAAAAGCTAATTTAGAAGATCAAAAAATTCAATATGCGTTAGCTAAAGCTGATACTGAAACTTTGCGCAATTATCAATTAAATCAAAAAAACCAAAACGATATTCTTAAACAGCAAAAAAATGTTTTGCTTAACATTGCTAAGGGCCAAGAATCGAGGTACCAATCTTTATTGCAAAAAACAAAAGCAGAAGCGGCAAAAATTAGAAGCAGATTATTTGAACTTTTAGGTGGCGGCGAAATGACTTTTGAACAAGCTTATGAGTACGCTAAATTAGCTTCGCAAGCTACTGGAGTGCGGCCAGCTTTTATTTTAGCAATTTTAGATCGTGAATCAGCATTAGGAAGAAACGTTGGAAGATGCAGTTATAAAACCGCAATGAATCCGAAAGAAATTCCTATTTTTTTGGAAATTGTTTCTAATTTAGGATTAAACCCCGAAACTTTAACTGTTTCTTGTCCAAATGCTGATGGTCCTTATGGCGGCGCAATGGGTCCAGCCCAATTTATACCATCTACTTGGAAATCTTATGGAACTCAAGTTTCTCAAATTACTGGTAATAATCCTTCTTCTCCATGGAATAATGCTGATGCTTTTGTGGCTGCAGCTTTATATTTAAAAGATGCTGGCGCGCTTAAAAACGAAAGGCAAGCCGCGGCAAAATATTATTGCGGTTCGCGTTGGAATAGATATGTTTGCACTAATGTTTATGCGCAAAAAGTTTTGGATAATGCCGCTGGATTTGAAGATGATATTCAAACTATTACTAATTACTAATTTTTTTTATTGTTGAAATTTTTAAAAGTTTATTATTAAATTATAATTATGAATAAGGATAGAGTAGATATTTCTTTTGTAGTACCGGCATATAATGAAGAAAAATTTATTGAGCAATGTTTGGCTTCTATTTTAAAACAAGCTAAAAAAAGCAATATTTCTTTTGAAATAATTGTGGTAAATAATAATTCTACTGACCAAACCAAAGAAATTGTTTCTAAATTTAAAGAAGTTCAATTAATAGATGAATTTCAAAAAGGTTTAACTTTTGCCCGTCAAGCTGGATTTTTAAAAAGTAAAGGAAAATTAATTGCTAATTTAGATGCGGATGTAATTTTACCTGAAAAATGGATTGAAACTGTAATTCGGGAATTTAATAAAGATAAAAATTTAGTAGCTTTGTCTGGCCCGCAAATTTATTATGATGTGTCAAAAAAAATTTTAATTACTCAAAAAATTTTTTATGCCATAGCTTATTTAACTTATTTAATTAATAAATATATTTTAAATAAAAGTTCAATGCTTCAAGGCGGTAATTTTGTGGTTAGAAAAGATGCACTTTTAAGTATTGGTGGATTTAATACTAAAATTCTTTTTTGGGGCGAAGATACTGATATTGCTAAAAGATTGCATCAAGTTGGAAATGTTAAATTTACTTTTAAACTTCCAATTTATGCTTCCGGTCGCAGGCTTTTAAGAGAAGGAGTAATTAAAACTGGTTGGCGCTATGTTTTAAATTATTTTTCTGTAATTTTTTTAAACAAGCCTTTTCATAATGAAATAAATATTTCTTCAAACAATTTAATTTTTTCAAAAATAAACAAAATTCATTTTTATTTAGAAGATAATAAATTAAAAATTATTTTTAGTTCCGGGCTGTTAATTGCTTTAATTGGTTTGTCTTATTTTGTTTTTAGCCGTTATTTGAATTTTAATTTTGATTTTAAAAACAAAGCTAAGCAATTTAAAGCTGAAATAGTAAATATATTAAAAAAATGATTGCGGTTTTATTTTTAGGTGATATTTTAATATTTTATTTGTCTTTGATTTTAACTTTAATTTTTCGTTATGAAAATAATTGGCTTTTAAGATTTAATGAGCATTTTATTCCGTTTAGTTTAATTTTAATTTTATGGATTTTAATTTTTTATATTGCTGGTTTATATGATAAGCATAAATTAAGAAATGTAATTGATTTTTTTAAAATTTTATTTACGGTTTTTATTTTAAATTTATTTTTAGCTATTGCTTTTTTTTACTTTTTGCCGTTTATTGGCATTGCCCCG
>JBMFRD010000026.1:0-8718 GCA_049968295.1 Minisyncoccia bacterium | reverse complement strand
TATTAAATAATTAAATGTTTAGTAAAGCAGATTTAAATAAAATTAAAATAAAAATTAATAAAAACAAAAGTTTTTTACCCAATATTTTTGCGGCTTTAGGTGATCAAAGAAGATTTCAAATTTTTCAATTGCTTTTAGAAAACAATGATTTATGCGTGGGTGATATTGCTTATATTTTAAATATTTCTATTGCCGCTGTTTCGCAACATATGAAAATTTTAGAAATGAATAATTTAATTGAATCAGAAAAAAGGGGGCAAATGGTTTGTTATAAAGTTAAATTAAGCAACAAATTAAATAATAAAATATTGAAATTAATTAAAGGTCGTTAAATTTTTTAAAAAAATGTCAAAAGTTATAATTTATACTACGCCAGTTTGTCCTTATTGCCAAATGGCTAAAGCTTTTTTCAAAGAACATAATGTGGAATACGAAGAAAAAGATGTTTCTACTGATCATGCTGCCGTTGAAGAAATGATAAAAAAATCAGGGCAACTTGGAGTGCCAGTCATTGATATTGATGGCCAGATTATTGTTGGTTTTTATGAGGAAGGAATTCGTCAGGCTTTAAAAATTAATTAAATTTATGGAGAACAATAAATTTCCAACAGCTTTTGTTATTTTTGGAGCAACCGGAGATTTATTTAATAAAAAATTGGTTCCGGCAATATTTAATTTATTTAAAAAAAATTTATTGCCGGAATCTTTTTTATTAATTGGTTTTGCGCGTAAAAATTTATCTCAAAAAGAATTTCAAAAACTAATTGAAAATATTATTTTAAATTATTATCCGCAAACCAGTAAAAATATAATTTCTTCATTTTTAGGTCGATCAATTTATATTCAAGGAGATTTTAATCATAAAAAAAGTTATCAAAATTTAGCCCGGTTTTTGGGTTACAGTGATAAAGAATGGCAAACTTGCGCTAATAAATTATTTTATTTAGCTGTTCCGCCTAAATATTACAAAACTATTTTTAAAAATTTGCATAAAAACAACCTTCATCTTCCTTGTAAAAGCGGAGGCGGCTGGACTAAAATTTTAGTTGAAAAACCTTTTGGCCGCGATTTTAAAACCGCAAAAGAATTAGATGAGCTTTTGGGACAGTTATTTTTTGAAAATCAAATTTATCGTATTGATCATTATTTAGCCAAAGAAACTGTTCAAAATATTTTAACTTTTAGATTTTCTAATTCAATTTTTGAGCCTTTATGGAATAAAAATAATATAGAAAAAATTTATATTAAGTTTTATGAAAAAAGCGGAATTTTAGGAAGAGGTGAATTTTATGATGGAGTTGGAGCTTTGCGTGATATAGGCCAAAACCACATTTTGCAGCTTTTAGCTTTGTTTACAATGGAAAAACCAAATAATTTTAGCCCGGAAGTAATTCGTCAAAAAAGAGCTGAAATTTTAAAAAAACTTAAAATTTTTAAATTAAACGAAGTTAAAAAATTTACCATTCGAGGACAATATGCTAATTATTTAAATGAACCCGGCGTAAAATCAAATTCATTAACTGAAACTTATTTTAAAATTTTAGCATTTTTAGATGATGCTAACTGGCGAAACGTTCCAATTTATTTAGAAGGCGGAAAAAATCTTGGAGAAAACAAAGTTGAAATAGAAATTACTTTTCGACATAAATTTCCTTGTTTATGCTTGGAAAATAATCATTTAAAAAATGTTTTATCGTACGAAATTCAGCCTCAAGAAAAAATTTCAATATCTTTTTTTGCGAAAAAGCCAAATAGTTCAAACATTGTTTTAAAAAATTTTTTATTTGATTATCGGCATTCATTTGCTGAAGAGGAATTTTTAGATGCTTATGAAAAACTTTTGTTTGATGCTTTTTCTGGGAATCAAACTCTTTTTGTTTCAACTGAAGAAATTTTATTTAGCTGGAAATTTATTGATGCTATTTTATCTGGCTGGAGAAAGAACAAATCAGAACTTCAAATTTATTCTGCGCCAAGCGAAATTTTAAATAAACAATTTGAATTTGAAAAAAATATTAAAAAAGAAATTGGCATTATTGGTTTGGGGAAAATGGGTTATAATTTAGCCTTAAATTTATTAGATAAAAATTGGCAAGTTTTTGGCTATGATAAAAATTTTAATAAAAATGAAGAAAATAAAATTAAGATTTCTTCTAATTTAAAAGAATTAGTTTTAAAACTTCAAAAGCCTAGAGTGATTTTATTAAGCCTTCCACACCAAATTGTTTTTGAAGTTTTATTTGAACAAGATGGTTTAATAAATTATTTAGAAAAAGGAGATATTATTATTGATGGTGGTAATTCTTTTTATAAAAATTCACAAAAAATTTATAAAAAGTTAAAAAAAATTGGCATTAACTTTTTAGATGTTGGTATTTCTGGCGGACCAAGCGGAGCGCGTTATGGTCCATCATTAATGATTGGCGGAGATAAAAAAGTTTTTGAAGAAATTGAATATTTATTTAAAGATTTAGCTTGTCCAGGAGGTTATACTTATTTTGGAAAATCCGGGGCAGGTCATTTTATTAAAATGATTCATAATGGTATTGAATATGGAATAATGCAAGCCATTGCTGAAGGATTTAATTTAATTAAAATCGCTGATTTTAATTTAAATCTTAAAAAAGTTGCGGAGCTTTATAATAATGGCAGTGTTATTGAATCAAAATTAATTAATTGGTTAAGACTAGCTTATGAAAAATATGGTCAAAATTTAGAAGAGGTTTCTGGATCACCAGCTTATACTGGAGAAGGGGAATGGACTGTAAATTTTGCTGAAAAATTAAAACAAAGCGCGCCAGTAATTAAAGCAGCTTTCGAGTTTAGAGTAAAATCTAAAAATAATCCAAATTATATTGGCAAAATTATTCAAGCCCTAAGAAATCAATTTGGCGGACATAGTATTAAATAAATTTAATTTTTTATAAAATTAAGTTATAATTTTAATATAATAATGGAAAAATTAATTTACAATTTTATAAATCAGCTTGACTGGGATCCCAAAATTTACGGACAAATTCAAAATAAAAATTTTAAAAAAGTTATTGTTTGTGGCATGGGCGGATCGCATTTAGGCGCTGATATTTTAAAATCTTTTAATTTAAATTTTGAAATAAATATTTGGTCTAATTATAATTTGCCACAAATTAATAAAAACGAATTAAAAGATTATTTTGTTGTTATTGATTCTTATTCTGGAAATACCGAAGAAGCGCTTAGTTCTTTTTTTGCTGCTCAAAAATTAAAATTAAACATTGGTATAATTACTTCTGGCGGCAAGCTTTTAAATTTAGCCAAAAAATATCAAAAGCCATATGTTTTAATCCCAAATACTGGCATTCAGCCTCGACACGCTTTGGGTTATCAAATTTTAGCGTTAGCTAAAATTTTAAATCAAGAAAAAATTATTTTAAACATTAAAAATATAAAAAACAAAATTAATATTTTTAATTTGGAAAAAGGGGGTAAAAAAATCGCCAAAGAAATTTTTAATTTCGTCCCAATAATTTATTCTTCAGAAAATAATAAATCTTTAGCTTATAATTGGAAAATTAAATTTAATGAAAGTTCAAAAATACCGGCTTTTTATAATGTTTTTCCAGAATTAAATCATAATGAAATGCAAGGCTTTGACGTTTTGCCTCAAACCAAAAAACTATCAGAAAATTTTTATTTTTTGTTTTTATATGATCAAAACGATGATCTTAAAATTAAAAAAAGAATGATAATAACTGCTAATCTTTATAAAAAGCGCGATTTAAAAGTTAAACTTATTAATTTAAAAGAAAAAAATAATTGGTTAAAAATTTTTAATGTTTTATTTTTAGGCGATTGGATTTCTTATTATTTAGCTAAAATGTATAATACTGATTTTGAAAAAGTTAAAATGGTTGAAGAATTTAAAAAAAGACTTTAATGAAAATTATAGATATTTCATTGCCAATTTATTCTAAAATGATAGTTTATCCCGGAAATCCCAGCCCTGAATTTTTTGAAATTAAAACTAAAACTTCCTATATTTCTCGTATGATTTTAGGAACGCATACTGGCACACATATTGATGCCCCGCGCCATATTAATAAAAAAGGAGAAGGGGTCGATAAAATAAAATTAGAAAAATTAATTGGCTCGGCAAAAGTTTTAGATTTAACTAAAGTTAAAATTTCTATTCAATTAAAAGATTTAAAAAAATTTCAAATTAAAAAAGGCGAGCGGATTTTAGCAAAAACTTCAAATTCTTTGCGTGGTTTTAAAAAATTTTATAATGATTATATTTTTTTGTCAGCTGAAGCCGCAAAATTTTTAGCTGATAAAAAAATTTCTTTATTTGGCATTGATAGTTTATCAGTAAAACAAAAAGGCAGTCCGGATAATAGGCCGCATGAATATCTTTTAAAAAATAATATTCCGATTTTTGAAGGTTTAAATTTATCAAAAGTAAAAGCTGGCAATTATTTTTTTATTGGCTTGCCTTTAAACTTAAAAGGTTTAGACGGCGCTCCAGCCCGAGCCGTGCTTTTAAAATAAAACAACAGTTTTTATATTTATAAAAATCTATTTTAATTTTTTAAATTTTAATAAATTTTTATTTGTTGATTTTACTTTTTTAATTTGAAAATATTTTTTATAAATAAAAACTTTTGAGGTGCGATAAGCCGGACGGCCAAGCTGATTTCCAGTTTTAGCGTAATTTTTCATAATTTAATTATAATATTTTTAAAATAATTTTGCCTTGGAATTAAAATTATATTTTATATAATATAAAATATGGCTATTGAGCGTAAAAATTTAATTAAAATTTCTGATTATATTTGGGAAATACCAAAAAGTTTTAAACTAGATATGCAAGTACCAGCCCGAGTTTTTGCTTCTGAAAAAATGTTAAATGAAATTTTAGCTGATAATTCTATTAATCAGTTAATTAATGTAGCTACTTTACCCGGAATACAAAAATATGCTTTAGCTATGCCAGATGCGCATGAAGGTTATGGTTTTCCAGTTGGAGGAGTTGCTGGTTTTGATAGTAATGAAGGAATTATTTCTCCCGGCGGGATCGGCTATGATATAAATTGCGGTGTTAGGCTTTTAAAATCTAATTTAAATTATGATGAAGTTAAGGCTTATTTGCCAAATTTAGCCAAAGAATTGTATCGTGAAATTCCGTCTGGAGTTGGTCGAGGAGGAAGATTAAATTTAAATTATGAAGAATTAGATAAAATTTTAAAATATGGAGCAAAACGTATTATTGAAATTGGCTATGGCAATGAAAAAGATTTAGAGCACATTGAATCAAATGGTTTTTTAAAAGAAGCTGAACCGGAATTTGTTTCAAAAATTGCTAAAGAAAGAGGCCGGGATCAGCTTGGAACTATTGGCGCTGGAAACCATTTTGTAGAGGTTGATAAAATTAGCGAAATTTTTGATGAAGAAACTGCTAAAAATTTTGGATTATTTAAAGATCAAATTTGCGTTTTAATTCATACTGGTTCGCGTGGTTTGGGTCATCAAGTAGCTACTGATTATATTCGTAAAATGATTAGCGTTTTATCAAAATATAAAATTAATCTTGCGGATAAAGAATTAGCTTGCGCACCATTTTCATCTTTAGAGGGGCAGGAGTATTTTAAAGCAATGTCAGCTGCGGCTAATTTTGCCTGGGCAAACCGAGAATTAATTACTTGGGAAGTGCGGCGTGCTTGGCAAAAAGTTTTAGGCAAAAAAGAAGCGCGGCAACTTGAAATTTTATATGATGTGGCCCATAACATTGCTAAAATTGAAGAGTATAAAATTAATAATGAAATTAAAAAATTAATTGTTCATCGCAAAGGCGCGACCCGGGCTTTTTTAAATCAACCAGTTTTAATTCCAGGCAGTATGGGCACAGCCTCTTATGTTTTATTAGGTCAAGAAAAATCTTTAGAAATTTCTTTTGGTTCAACTTGCCATGGCGCAGGCCGGAGAATGTCGCGCGCTAAAGCCAAAAAACAAATTCGCGGTTCAGAATTAAAAAAAGAATTAGAAAACAAAGGCATAGTTATTGAAGCTGGTTCAATGTCTGGCTTAGCTGAAGAAGCACCCCAGGCTTATAAAGATGTAAGCGAAGTAGTTGAGGTGGTGCATCAATTAGGAATTGCTAAAAAAATCGCAAAATTAAAGCCAATTGCGGTAATCAAAGGATAATATTATTATTAAATAAATATGAATGAAAACAAAATTTATTTAAAAGATAAAATTAATTATTATATTATTGCCGCAATTAATATTTATGGAGTTTTATTTTTAAACTGGGATTTATTTTTAATTATGTATATTTCTTGGTTAGAATTTTTTGTTTTAGCAATATTTACACTTATTCATTCATTTAGATATATTATTTTAAGCTTAATTACAAAAGAAAAATATATTGATAGTTATAAGTCTGCTTTTGGTAGAATTTTGGTTTTTATTCTTTTTAATTGTATTGCTTTATTTTTATATGGAGTTTTTATGACAATATTTTTTAAAGGAGATGTTTTTATTACTACTCCAGATAGGGATGCTATTATCTTTATAAAATCATTCATAAATTTTATGACGCAATTTATAAAATTTGTATGGTTGCCTGTTTTAATTTATACATTAAATTATTTATATAATTTAATATTTTTGGATATGAAATTATATACTGAAATTACTAGTCGTGAATTTGGTTTAAAAATACTAATACATCATTTTTTCTTAATTTTTTTGGGAACTTTATTTTTTAATTCTGGTTTAAATTTAAAAATTTTAATAATTTTAATTATTTTATTTAAACTTTATTCGAGTTTATCTGCTATAAATCAAAAAAGTGTTAAAACTATAATACATATTCCCGGTTATAATAAATAATTTTATTTTAATGAATTTGTTTTAAAAATTTTAAAAATAATATAAATTAATTTTATGGAAAAAGTAGTTTTAAAAACAAAAGACGAATTAGAAATAATTGGAGATTATTATAATTTATCTACTCAAAAAAGGGGAGTGTTATTATTGCATATGATGCCGGAAACTCGTAAATCTTGGTGGGATTTTGCTTTAAAATTAGAAGATAATGGTTTTCAAGTATTGGCTATTGATTTAAGAGGGCATGGCGAATCAAGTTTTGGTCCGGATGGCTATAAAAAATTTTCTGATGAAGATCATCAAAAAAGCATTTTAGATGTTGAAGCTGGCATAGAATTTTTTAAAGCTTTAGATATTTTGCCTAAAGATATAGTCTTAATTGGAGCTTCAATTGGAGCTAATTTAGCTTTAAAATACGCCTCAGAAAATTCGGGTATTGAAAAAACAGTTTGTCTTTCGCCGGGAATAAATTATCGCGGAATTAAGCCATTAGAATTTATTTCTAAATTAAAACCGCATCAAAAAATTTTAATTGTTTCTTCGGAAGACGATTTAAGAACAAATAATGAATCAAATTCTAAAGAAGCTTTAGAAATTTTTAATAATATTCCTAATAATGTTTTTAAAAAAATAATTATTTATAAATCAGCTGGCCACGGAACAAATATGTTTAATAAAAATTTAGAAAACGAACCGGATTTAAGTACTGAAATAATTCAATGGATAAAAAATTAAAATTATGCCAAAACAAGAAAAAAATAATATTAAACAATTAAGAAAAAAAGTTTTGAAAATAATTAAAATTTTAAATAAACTTTTTCCAAAAGCAAAAATTGCTTTAAATTATTCTAATCCTTGGGAGCTTTTAGTGGCAGTGGTTTTATCAGCCCAATGCACCGATAAAAAAGTTAACGAAGTTACTCAAAAATTATTTAAAAAATATAAAACCTTAGATGACTATGTTTTGGCTGATCTAAAAGAATTTGAAAAAGATATTAAATCAACTGGTTTTTATAAAAATAAAGCAAAAAATATTTTAGCTGCAGCAAAAATTGTTAAAGAAAAATTTGATGGTAAAATTCCAAAAAAAATGGAAGAAATTTTAACTTTGCCGGGAATTGGTAGAAAATCAGCTAATGTGATTTTGGGAAATGCTTATGGAATTATTGAAGGAATTGCGGTTGATACTCATGTCCGCCGACTTTCTAAACTTTTAGGTTTAACTAAAAATAATGATCCAGATAAAATTGAAAAAGATTTAATGCAAATTGTTCCTAAAAAATATTGGTTTAAATTTACTTATTTATTAATTGAATATGGGCGAAATTATCATCCAGCTAAATTAAAAAATTATAAACAAGCTAATTTGCCATTGGCTAAATTTTACGTTTAATTTTTTGTTTTTTTATATACTATAAATATAACAATAGTGCTTTTTATAGAAAAATTGTCTTACTATCTTATCTCAACGGCCGTGGAGATAAGATAGTAAATTAGTAATAGTGTTTTTGTCATTATAATAAAATTTATTTTATAAAAAAATAACTTAATGTAAGATTCCCTCCCTCGACGCTTCTGGGTTGCAATGACAATTTTTTTCTTGTCATCGCGAATCAGACACTTCGGAAGTGGCGATCTTATTTTTCTCCTAATCGCGAGCCTTGCGTCAGCGAGGCCCCGAAGAGTCAGGGTAAACTGTGGCGATCTCACAATGATATCTCTTCTCGTCATCGCGAGCGAACGAGTAAAGCGAGTGGGCGTGGCGATCTTACAATGATGTCTTAAAATTAAAAACGAAAAACGCAAAAGGAAAAAATGAATTTTGAATTTTTAATTTTTAATTTTGAATAG
>JBMFRD010000025.1:8599-8790 GCA_049968295.1 Minisyncoccia bacterium | reverse complement strand
CTAACAATAAATATTTTTTTTCTTAAATCTTTTAATTTAAAAATTTCAATTAAACGATTCATAATTTTAATTTACTTTGCCACCGGCGCTAATAATTTTTTCTTTTAATTTATTTGAAATTTTTAATCCTGAAATTTTTAAAGGCAAAACTTCTTTTGAATCTCCAATAATTTTGACTTCGCCTTTATATT
>JBMFRD010000025.1:0-8589 GCA_049968295.1 Minisyncoccia bacterium | reverse complement strand
ATATTTATTTGAAATTAAATTTAATTGCTTTAATGCTTCTAAGTTAATTTCTTCTTGAAAATTAAATGATTTAATTTTTGAAATCAAATCATTAATTTTTACAATTTTTGGTTTTGGTTTGGGTTTATTTCCAAAACCGCGTAATTTAGGAATACGAATAATTAAATCTCTTTCTGCTGGCCGAATTCTTCTACCAGCTCTTGATTTTTGTCCTTTTTGACCACGGCCAGAATAAGTTCCTCTTTTTCCGCCTCGGCCAACTCTTTTTTTATTTTTTGATTTTTTAACTTTTAATTCATGCAGTTGCATTTTAGTTTGTTTTTAATCCGACTTTTATTTTCTTTAAAGCCGCAATTGTGGCTAAAGCATTAGTTAATTTATTTGGAGTTCGACCCAAGGCTTTAGCACTCGCATCTTTTATTCCAGCCAAAGATAAAACTGCCCGAATAGCGCTCCCGGCTTTTAAACCATTTCCTTTTTTAGCTGGTTTAATTAAAACTTGAGCAGCGCTATATTTAGCTTCAACCTCATGCGGTAAAGTGCGATTATCTTTTAATTCTAAAGTTAAAATATTTTTTTTGGCATTAAGTTTAGCTTTGGAAATTGCTTGCATAACATCTGCGCCTTTGCCAATTCCAACTCCTACTCTACCTTTTAAATCGCCAATAACTACTGTTGCCCGAAAACTCATTCTTTTTCCGCCAGCCACAACTCTAGTTACCCTTCTCAAATCCAAAACTTTTTCTTTAAATTCTTCTTTTTTGATAAATTTTTCCATAAATTTAATTAAAATTTTAATCCGGCTTCACGAGCGGCATCAGCTAAAGCCTTAACCCGACCATGATATTTATAATAACGTCTATCAAAAACAACTTCTTTGATTCCTTTTTCTAAAGCTTTACGAGCAATTAATTGGCCAACTAATTTTGCCAATTCAGTTTTATTTATTTTTTTATTTTTATCTTTGCATTCAAATCCAGAAGCTGAAACCAAAGTATGCCCAACAGTATCGTCAATTAATTGAACGTAAATATTTTTATTGCTTCTTTTTACTGCTAATCTTGGCCTTTCGCTTGTTCCTCTGATTTTTGCCCTAACCCTTCTTATTTTTTGCAATCTAATTTTATTTATTTCTTTTCTTTTCATATTTTTAATTAATTATTATGAACTTCCGGCTTTTTTACCAGCTTTTCTGCGGATATACTCTCCTTGATAATGAATGCCTTTGCCTTTGTATGGTTCTGGCGGTTTTAATCCTCTAATTAAAGCCGCAAATTTTCCAACTAATTCTTTATTTATTCCTGAAATTAAAATTTGATTTTTTTCTGCTTTAACTTTTAAATCTTCGGGAATTGGAATATTTACTGGATGAGAAAACCCTAAATATAATGTTAAGTTTTTTCCATTGATTTCAGCTCGATAGCCAATACCTTCTATTTCTAAAATTTTTTGAAAACCAGAACTTACTCCCGAAATTGCATTTTTAATTAAAGCCCACATTGTTCCGCTCATCATCTTAAATTGTTTAGAATCGCTGGTTTTGGGAATTTGAATTTCGTTGTTTTGAATTACAACGTCAACATTTGGAACTCGCTTTAAAATCAACTCTCCTAATGGTCCGGAAAAAACAATTTCTTTTTCATTTATTGAAACTTTAACATTTTCCGGAATTAAAATTGTTTTTTTAATTAATCTTGACATTTTACCAAACTTCAAATAAATATTCTCCACCGACTTTATTTTTAATTGCTTCTTTTTCAGAAAATATTCCGCGCGAAGTTGAAATAATTCCAAGACCAAATCCATTTTTTACTGGTTTCAATTCAAAATATTTTCTATAAATATGCCTGCCGGGTTTACTAATTAATTTAAAATTAGACATTGCCGGTTTTTTATTATTATATAAAAGTTTTATTTCTAAAAAACTTTTTTTATTACTAACTTTTTTATCAACACTTTTTAAATATCCTTTTTCAACTAAAATTTTAAAAATTTCAAAATCAAATTTAGAAAAAGGAGCTGTAACTTTTTCTTTTTTGGCTAAATATCCGTTTTTAATTTTTGCTAAAATATCCCAATACATTTTTTTATTTTACCAAGAAGCTTTACGCACTCCGGGAATTTCACCTCGAGAAGCTAATTCTCTAAAGCAAATTCTACATAATCCAAAATCACGAAGATAACCTCTTTTTCTTCCGCAACGAAAACAACGTCTCACTAATCGAGTGCTATATTTTGGTTTTTTTTTGCTGCGAGCAATAACTGATGTTTTTGGCATAGTTTTAATTATTTTTTAATAATTATTTTTTAAAAGGAAATCCTAAACTATTATAAAATTCCTCAGCGACTTTTTTATCTTTAAATTTAGAAACAATATTAATGCCTAAAGGGAACACAATTATTGATTCTTCAGGATTTATTTCCGGAAAAGCATATTGTTCTTTTAAGCCCAAATTTAAAGATCCATGATTATCAATTTTGCTTTTTGGAACTCCTGAAAAATCACGAACCCGAGGCAAAACTATTTTAACTAAACGATTAAAAAAATCAACCATTTTATTATTTCTTAGGGTTATTTTCAATCCAACGATTTGGCCTTGTCTTAATTTAAAACCGGCAATTGATTTTTTTGCTCTTGTAATTTGAGGATATTGACCAGTAATTAAACTCAAATCTTTTATAATTTGAGGCAAAATTTTTTCTTCAAAATTTGATTGAGTAGTATTCATTTTGCCAACGCCAACGTTAACGATTATTTTTTCAATTCCAGATTTTATTTTATTTTTTAAATCAATTTCTTTCATTTTTTTTAAAAAATTAAATTAAGGATTGACATTTTTTGCAATAGCGCGACTTTTGACTATTTTCTATTTTAAAACCAATTCTTGAAGCTTGACCGCAATTTGGACAAATCACCATTGCTTTTGAAGCTGCAATTGGACGATTAACAGTAATGGTTTCGCCTTTTTGTCTTTGACCTCCAGGTTTAATATGCTTTTTATATAAATTTATTCCTTCAACTAAAATTTTATTTTCGCGCGGAAAAACTTTAGAAACTGTACCAGTCTTATTCTTATCTTTTCCACTTAAAATTTTTACTTTATCTCCTTTTTTTATCTTCATATTTTTATATTTATATAATTTCTTCAGCCATAGTCATTAACTTTTCATAACCTTTTAACTTTAATTCTCTGGGCAATGGGCCAAAAACTCTAGTAGCAATCGGTTCTTTTTTATTATCAATAATTACTCCAGCGTTTTCATCAAATCTTAAAACTGATCCATCAGGTCTTTTAATTTCTTTTTTGGTTCTAATAATTAAAACCTTAACAATGTCTTTTTTCTTAATATTTTTTCTGGGTTCAGCAACCTGCACTGAAGCAACAATAATATCGCCTACCTTGGCATAACGTCTTCTGGTGCCGCCTAAAATCCTAAAACATCTTACTTTTTTTGCGCCGGAATTATCTGCAATTTTAATTATTGATCTTTCTTGAATCATATTTTTAAATTTTTGATATTATTTTCCAACGTTTTTCTTTTGAAATTGGTCTGGTTTCCTGAATAATAACTTTGTCTCCAATTTTATATTCATTATTTTCATCATGAGCTTTAAATTTTTTACTTACTTTAAAATATTTTAAATACTTTGGATGCTTTTTAAATCTTTCAACTAAAACCACGCGGGTTTTGTTCATTTTATCTGAAACCACTACTCCTTTTAATTTTTTATTTTTTTTATTTAATTGATTTTCCATATTATTATTTTATTTATTATTTTTATTCTTTTCATTAATTAAAGTCAAAATTTGAGCTATGTCTTTTTTTAAATTTTTAATATCTTTAATATTTTTTGATTTACCGCTTAAAGCTTCAAATTTTAATTTAATTAGCTTTTCTTTTTTTTCTAAAAGCAATTTATTTAATTCTTCTCGAGAGGCTGATGTTTTTAATTGTTTAAAATCGTTTCTTTTCATCTTTTTTTATTTACTAATAATTTTGGTTTTAACTGGCAATTTATGACTAGCCAATCTTAATGCTTCTTTGGCTATTTCTGGTTTATTAATATCTATTTCAAACAATATTCTACCGGGCCGAACTGGAAAAACATAATGATCAACCGATCCCTTTCCTCCACCCATAGTAACTTCTGGCGGCCTTTTAGTTACTGGTTTATCTGGAAAAATTCTAATCCAAAAACGGCCTTCTTTTTTTAATTTTCCGGTTATAGCTTTTCGGGCTGCTTCAATTTGAGCTGAAGTAATCCATTTTGATTCCAGAGCTTTTAAACCAAAATTGCCATAACTTAAAGTTATTCCTCTGGTTTCAACTTTTCTATCTTTACTTCTACCTTTTTGCCATTTTCTATGTTTTACTTTTTTGGGTATAAGCATAATAATTATTTTTTATTTTTTTCCTTAAAAATTTCACCTTTATAAATCCAAACTTTAACGCCAACAGTTCCATAAGTAGTAAAAGCAGTTGCAGAACCATAATCAATTTTTGCCCTTAAATTATTTAAAGGTAAAGCTCCAAATTTAAAAGTTTCATGTCTTGCAATTTCATTCCCATCCAACCTACCTTTTACAACAATTTTTGCTCCTTTAACTTCTTTGTTTTGCATTAAATAATCTAAGTGTTTCTTGGAAGTTAATCTAAATGGAATTCTTTTTTCCATATCCCAAGCAATTTGCTGGGCAATATAACTGGCGCTGGCTTCTGTTCTTTTAAGTTCTTCAATATTTAAACTTAATTTAAAATTAAGATCAGGATTATTTTGTTTTTTTCTTAATTTTAAAATATTTTTTTGAATAAAATCAGTTAATTCTTCAATTCCTTTTCCACCAGAACCAATAATTAAACCGGGCCGGGCCGCTTTTATAAAAATTTTAATTATTCCAGAAATTCGCTCAATTTCAATACTAACAATTCCAGCTTGACTAATTTTTTGAAAAATTAATTTTCTAATTAATTCGTCTTCTTGTAAAAATTGAGCACAAGATGAAATAGAAGATTTTTTAGATCCACTTTTCTTTGTAAAAATCCATCTTGACTTCCAGTTTTCAGTGTTGCCAATCCTTAATGAAATTGGATTAATTTTTTGCCCCATAATTTTTATACTGCTTTTCTTCTAAAAAATTTTTTAAAAAATCCTTCTTTAGACGTTTTTGGTTTGGTGGTATCTTTTTCTAATTTAGGTTTGTTTTCTAAATCAGTTTTTCTTGGTTCTTTTGCAACTTTTGCTTTCTTTTGTTTAATAATTGTAAATTTTGGCTTGATGTTTTCTTTTTCAGATAAAATAACTGTAATATGACTGGTTTTCTTTTGAATTGGAGTTGCCATTCCTCGGGCGCGCGGCAAATATCTTTTAAACATTGGCCCACCATCAACCATAATATTTTTAACATATAATTTATTTAAATCAAATTTTTTTGCTAAAGCATTAGCTTTTGCTGATTCAAGCAATTTTAAAATAATCTTTGAACCTCTTTTGGAATTGTAAATTAATTGCGCTTCAGCTTGGTCCAGCGGCAATCCTTTTATTAAATCAGCAATAGCTCTGGCTTTTCGCGGAGCAATTCTTGCATATCTTAAAATTGCTTTTTGATTTTTTTCATTAATTAATGTTGCGTTCATTTTCTTTATTATTATTTATTTTGTTGACTAGTAGCTGCAGCTGCCTTTTGTTCTAATTCCCGCTGCATTTTACCTCCATGTCGAATAAATTTTCTAGTTAAAACAAATTCGCCTAAACGATGTCCAATCATTGCTTCATTAACTTTAACCTCAAAAAAATCTTTGCCATTATGCACTAAAAAAGTATAACCAACCATTTCTGGAGAAATTTCAGATGCGCGCGCCCAAGTTTTAATTGGACCATCTTCTGGTTTTTGGCGCGAAATCTTTTTTAAAATATTTGGATCAATAAATGGTCCTTTTTTTAAACTTCTAGACATTTTATTTTGTTCTTCTTTGCAAAATAAATTTATTCGACTTTTTGTTTTTCTTTCTAGTTTTTCTTCCGCCAGTAACCTTGCCCCACAATGTTTTTGGACGTCTGGTTCCTCTTTTAGCTCTACCTTCTCCGCCGCCATAAGGATGATCAACTGGATTCATTGCTGAACCCCGAACTGTTGGTCTAATGCCCATATGACGGGAACGTCCAGCTTTGCCTATAACTACTAAATTATGTTCTGGATTTGAAACTTGTCCTAAAGAAGCAAAGCATTCTGAATTTATTTTTCTAATTTCTCCATTTGGCATTTTTAAAATGGTATAGCCTTCTTTTTCGTCAGTGCCTAAAATTTCAGCATAAGTTCCAGCTGAGCGAATTAATTGTCCGCCTTTACCCAAATTTAATTCTACATTATAAACTTGATAACCAGCTGGAATATTTTTAAGTTTTAATCTATTACCAGTTTTTAATGGCGCATTTTCCATAGTTATAATTTTATCTCCAACTTTTAATCCTTCTGGAGCTAAAATATACCTTTTTTCACCATCTTGATATTTTACTTTAGCAATAAATGCAGTGCGATATGGATCGTACTCTAATGTTTCAATAGTAGCCTCAATATTTAATTTATCCTGCTTAAAATCAACCATTCTATAAAGCTTTTTATGACCGCCACCTTGATGTCGCATTGTAATTCTGCCTTGATTATTTCTTCCAGAATGTTTTTTTAAAGACTTCAAAAGAGACTTTTCTGGTTTAGTCTTTGATAATACTGAATAATCTATCACTGTCATTCCACGCTGTCCGGGCGTTACTGGTTTTTTAACTTTAATTGGCATTTTTTAAATTAAATCTATTTTTTGACCCTCCTTAATTGTAACTATTGCTTTTTTAATGTGCCCTTTTTTGGAAACAATATTCCTAAATCTTTTTGCTTTGGGCGGAATATTAATTATATTAATTTTTACAGCATCGACGCCATAAAAATTTTTAATTTCTTTTTTAATTTCAGATTTATTAGCATTTTTTAAAACGCGAAAAATATATTTATTTTTGTCTTTTAAAAATGTTCCTTTTTCAGTAATATGCGGTTTTTGAATTAAACTAATGCTTTTCATTTTTTATATTTTATAATGTTTTAAAATAACCGACAATGCATTTTGATCAATAAAAATATTTTTATAATTTAATAAATCATAAACATTTAATGAATCTGGGCTTAAAACTTTAGTTTTAACTAAATTTCTAGAAGCTCTATAAATTTCTTTATTTTCTAAATCCGGAATTAATAATACATCTATTTTTTTTGATTTTTTTGGCAAATTAATAATTGATTTTAAATATGAAAAAATAATTTTTGTTTTTGGTTCACTAATTTTTAAAGAATCAAAAAATTTTATTTCTCCATCTTTAAATTTTTTGGCTAAAACTGAAAAAATAGCTAATCTTTTCATTTTTTTATTTATTTTTTTTGAAAAATTTTCTTCTTTGGTTGGACCGTGCGCTTTTCCACCACCAACCCAAATTGGGGAACGAATTGAACCGTGTCTTGCTCTTCCAGTTCCTTTTTGCCTCCAAGGCTTTTTGCCGCCACCTCGAACTTCAGCTCTAGTTTTAGCATGAGCTAATGGCTTTCTGGAATTTCCAAGTTGCGCTTCTAAGGCTTGTTTAACCAAAACTGGATTCCATTTTGTTTGAAAAATATTTTCCGGAATATCAATTTCACCCACTTTTTCATTTTTTAAATTTAATAATTCTGCTTTCATAATTTTATTTTTTCCTAATTTCAACTAAAACATTTCTTGAACCGGCAATTCCGCCTTTTAACATTAAAATATTTTTTTCTGGGTCAACTGCCGCAATTTCTATATTTTTAATTGTAATTCTTTCATTGCCATAATGACCAGCCATTTTTCTTCCTTTAAATATATGCTGAGGCGCTGTTGGCCCAATTGATCCCGGAGCACGCCATCTATTTTTTTGGCCATGAGTTCTTGGTCCACCTCCAAAATTATGACGTTTAACCACTCCGGCAAATCCCCTGCCTTTTGACAAACTTGAAACCCTTACTTTTTCTCCGGGCTGAAAAATTGAAACATCAATTACTTCTTTTTCTTTTAAAAATTTTTTTTCATCATCAGTTAATTTATCTAATCTAAATTCTTTTTTCTTATTATTTAAATCTAAACAAATTGCTTCGTAACCATCTTTTTCTTTAGTGCGAAAATACGCCACTTTATTTGGCTGCACCTCAACAACTGTAACTGGCACAACTTTGTCATCCTTCCAAATTTGAGTCATTTTAATTTTTTTACCTAAAACAAACATTGTAGCCAAAAATAAACGCGCTATAAAAGCACGTGCAAATATTTTAACTCAAAAATAAACAAGATGTCAAATTTTTTAATTAAAAAATGTAAGATTGCCACGCCCAGCTAATGCTGGGCTAGCGATGGCACCGCTTTCGTCATTGCAAGCCCCAAAACATCGGGGCGAAGCAATCTTACATTCGCTTTGCTCAAATTCAAAATGTAAAAAATGCAAAACTAAAAACGTAAAATGCAAAACAAAAAAAAGACAATTTTTAATTTCTAATTTTGAATTTCAAATGAATGATTGAATTTTAAAATGTT
>JBMFRD010000024.1:7755-9028 GCA_049968295.1 Minisyncoccia bacterium | reverse complement strand
CTGCAGGCATTATTATTGATTCAGGTTTTACCAGCATTAAATCCATGGTGCAATATCACAGCTCAGGATGCATGTCACTGTTTTTTAAAGAAAAATATCCTAAAATAGTTAAGGTTTATTATGTGGGATATTCATTACAAGATGCTTGGAGCAAAGAATTTTGTGGCGGACCGCACGTTTTAAATACCGGAGAAATAGGCCAATTTATAATTCAAAAAGAAGAAGGAGTTGGAGCTGGAGTGCGCAGAATTAGAGCCACAATTTTGCCTTAAAAATAAATTTTAGTTAAAATAAAATTATGCAAAAAATACTTTTAGATAAAAAAATAAAAATCAGCGAGGTTTTAAAAAAAATAGAAACTCATCCTGAAAAAGAATTGGTTTTAATTATTCCTAAAAATTCTAATTTTGATAAAAATGATTTTACTGCTTTAAAAGAAACCAGCCAGGTTTTAAATAAAACAATTATTATTGAATCTATTGATGAAAAAATTTTAAGCTTAGCAGAAGAAAGCGGCTTTGAAGCGGTTCATCCTCTTTTTAGTCCAAATTCAAAAGTTTTAACTGATATAAAAAAGCCAGAAGAAGAGCAAAAAATTCATAAGCATAGTGAAAAAGACGAATCGCCAACCAAGACTGATTTTGAAAAAAATCTTAAAGAACAAAAATTAGAGCCAAAATTTTTTTATCAAAATTTTGAGAAAGATTTAGAAGAAGATTTAAGAGACGAAAAACCTAAACACCATCATAAAAAAAACCACAAAAAATTTTTATTGTTTAAACCAAAATTTTGGTTATATGCTGGTTTAATTTTAATTTTTGGATTTGCTTTTTGGAAAATTAGCTTGTTTTTTTCCAGCGCAGAAATAAATTTAAAATTTAAAAAAACTCCATTTGATTTTAATAATGTTGTTTTAGGGAGTAAAAACTCTTCAAATTTAGATATTAATAAAAAAATAATTCCAGTAGAATTATTTATTAACAAGCAAAACTTAACAGAGCCTTTTAAAGCTACCGGCCAAAAAAATGTTTCAGAAAAAGCTCAAGGCGAAATTACAATTTATAATGCTTATAGTTCAGAACCGCAAGTTCTTGTAGCAACCACCAGATTTGAAGCGCCCAACGGATTAATTTATAGATTAAAAGATAGAATTATTGTTCCCGGAGCTCAAATTAAAGATGGTAAAATTATTCCTTCGTCAATTACAGCATTAGTTGAAGCTGACCAGCCCGGAGAAAAATATAATACTGGTCCAATTAGTAAATTAACTCTA
>JBMFRD010000024.1:0-7659 GCA_049968295.1 Minisyncoccia bacterium | reverse complement strand
CAAATATAATAGTTTTTATGCTGAATTAAAAAATGGAGCTAAAGGAGGATTTATTGGCAATAAAGCTTTTCCGCAAGACAGTGATATTTTAAAAGCTAAAGAACAAATGGCTAAAAAATTAGAATTAATAACCAAGGATTCGCTTTTAATTAAAAAACCAGCGGATTTTAAATTTTTAGGCGAACCGCAATTTAATATTTTAAAATTAACCGTAAATTCTACTACTGACGAGTTTGGAAATTTTGCTGTTTTTGGAGAAGCTGAAGCTAAAGTTTTTGGTATTCGCGAAAAAAATATTTATGATTTTTTGCTGGCTTTTTTAAATCAGCCCAATAAAAAAATTGATAATTTAAAAATAGAATATTTAAATTTAAACCCAAATTTTGAAAAGGGAGAAATATCTTTTACGGTCAAAGCCAGCGGCAATTTAGTTTATAATCTTAATCTTGAAGAATTAAAAAATAATATTTTAAACAAATCTTTGGAAGAAGCAAAAAATATTATTAAAAATTTAAATGAATTAGAATCAGCTAAAATATTAATTAAACCGCGATGGATAATGACTTTGCCTCAAAATGCTTCCAAAATAAATATTAATATTGAATAATTTTTTAATTAGTATAGACAAAAATTTTTTTATTGTTTAAGATATTATTATGACTGATTTTCAAAAAGAACTTGAAAAATTAAAATTAAAGCTTGAAAAAGAAAGAAAAAAATTAATTCAGGAATTAAAAGAATTAGAGCAACCAGAAGAATTTGGAGGAGATGTTGGCGATTTAGACGAAGAAGCTGATGAGCTTGAAGAATTTTCAGTAAAAATTTCTGAAAGCCAAAGCGTGCGCGAAAGGATAAATGAAATAGATCGTTTGATTAATAAAATTGATTCTGGAACTTATGGTTTTTGTGATAAATGTAAAAAAGAAATATCTAAAGAAGAATTAAAAAAAGATCCGGAATTAATTTTTTGTTCAGCTTGCCAAAAAAATAAAAAAGCAAAAAAATAAAAATGCGCAAAATAACTTCGCGGATTTATTCTGCGGAATTAGAAGGAATTACGGCAAAAATCATTGAAGTTGAAACTGATTTAAATGTTGGGCTTCATTCTTTTAACATCGTTGGTTTAGCGGATAAAGCCTTAAACGAGGCTAAAGAAAGAGTTAATTCAGCTATTAAAAATATTGGCGCCAAACCTCCTAATCGGGAAAATAGAAAAATTACTATAAATTTGGCTCCAGCTGATATTAAAAAAACTGGTTCGCAATATGATTTAGCTATTGCTTTGGGTTATTTATTAACTACCAGCCAAATTTTAAATTTTAATACTGAAGATAAAATTTTTATTGGCGAATTAGCTTTAGATGGCAGATTGCGTCCAATAAGCGGCGCGTTAAATATTGCTGAAGCAGCAAAAAAAGCTGGTTTTAAATATTTGTTTTTACCAAAAGAAAACGCTAATGAAGCCGCAGCCATTTTTGATTTAAAAATAATTCCGCTTGAAAGTTTAGAAGACGCGGTTTTGTTTTTAGAAAACAAAAAATGTATAAAACCTCAAGAATTTAAAGATGTTAAAAACAACTTAATTAATGCCCCTGATTTTGGAGAAATTAAAGGCCAGGAACATGCTAAAAGAGCTTTAATTATTGCTGCGGCTGGAGGTCATAATTTATTAATGATTGGTCCGCCCGGAGTTGGCAAAAGTATGTTAGCCGAAGCCTTAATTGGAATTTTGCCGGATTTAGATTACGAAGAAGCAGTTGAAATAACAAAAATATGGAGCGCTTCCGGACTTGCTCCGCAGGGCTTAATTTATCAAAGACCTTATCGTTTTCCGCATCATACTGCGTCTTTGGTTTCAATTGTAGGCGGCGGCCAAAATCCCAAGCCCGGGGAAATAAGTTTAGCGCATAATGGAATTTTATTTTTAGATGAATTGCCCGAATTTCCAAGAAATATATTAGAAGCTTTGCGTCAGCCAATGGAAAGCGGTTTAATTCATATTGCTCGGGCTAAAAACACTTTAATTTTCCCGGCAAAATTTACTTTAGTGGCCGCAATGAATCCTTGCCCGTGTGGATTTTATGGCGATCCGGAAAAAGAATGCAAATGTTCAGCTTATGAAATAATTCGTTACCAAAAGAAAATTTCCGGACCATTATTGGATCGAATTGATTTACAAATAAAAGTTCCAAGAGTTCCGCTTAAAGAACTAAAAACCAAAAGCACAGAGCTTATTAGTCCTAAAATTAAAAAACAAGTTGAATCTGCAAGATTAATTCAAAAACAAAGATTTGAAAAACTAAACAAAAATTCAAACAAAAAAATTTTAACTAATTCTGAATTGTCCAGCCGCCAAATTAATGAATTTTTAAATTTAACTCCTGAAGCCGAAAGGTTTTTAAATCAATTAGAAAACAAAAATTTATCTCCACGCAGTTATTATCGTTTGCTTAAAACTGCGCGTACCATTGCTGATTTGGAGGAATCAGAAAATGTCTTACCTAATCATTTAGCTGAAGCTTTTAGTTATAGATTAAAAGAAGAAATTTAAAAATTTTAAATTGAATTTTATATTTAATTTTATTTTACAAAATCAATTATTTTTTCAAAAATTTGAGGATGATTTTCGGCTAAATCAGCTAAAATTTTACGATCCAATTTAATTTGTTTGTCTTTTAAAGCTTTAATAAATTGGCTGTATTTTAAATTGTAAGATCTTGAAGCTGCATTAATTTTTGTAGTCCAAAGATTGCGATAATTTCTTTTTTTTTCTTTTCTGCCTCGAAAAGCATGTGATAATTTATGCAAAATAGCTTCTTTGGCTAATCTTTTTTTTGATTTTCTTCCCCACTTAAAACCTTTGGTCAATTTTAAAAGCTTGGCTCTTTTTTTGTTTTTTATTTTTCCTCTTTTAACTCTAGACATTGGTTCTATTATTATAATTTAATATTTTTTTAACCTTTAAATCAATAGAATGCTTTTTTCTTTTTTGTAAAATATTTTTTTTGGATTTTCTGGTGCGAAAATGATCAATATTCATTTTACGGCGCAAAACTTTTCCTTTTTTTGTTATTTTAATTCTGGAAACAACACTATTTTTCATTTTTTATTTAATTTTTTCTATTTGACAAACCATTCCCCGACCGCCTGCTTTTGGACTGGAAATCATTTTATATTTAACCGTAATCATATTTAAAAATTCATTTAATTTTTGATTTACCCATTCTTTATTTAATTTTTCTCTTCCTTTTAACTGCATTTGAATTTCAACAATATAATTTTTATTTAAAAAATCTTCCAGCTGTTTTAATTTAATCATTAAATCATTTTTGGCAATTCTGGGGCTAATTTGAATCCGTTTTAAAGAAGAAGATTTGGATTTTTGAAGAAAAATTTCTTTTTTTTGTTTTTTTTCTTCTTGATACCGCCATTTGTCATAATTCATTAATTTGGCAACTGGCGGATTAATATTCGGCGCGATTTCAATTAAATCTAAACCCTCCTCAGGATTAACTAAAGCCAAAGCTTCTTCTCTTTTCATTACGCCTAAATTTTCTCCATTTGGCCCAATCACTCTGATTTCAGCAGCTGTTATTTGATTGTTGATTCTTGGTTTCAAAATATTATTATATTTATTTTTTAAAATAAAATATCTTAAAAATAATAAACCAAATTATATTTTTTGTCAAAATTTTTGTCTACGCTCGTTTTACTTGTAGCAGTTTGTTAGTAGAAATATTTTAAGAATTAGTTTTTGGTATGAATTATAACATTTTAAGTAGGGCAATGTATTAATATTTTTGTTAAAGTTTTAAAAGTATAGAACCAAAATATTTTTAAAATCCTTACGAGGTTTTAATGAGGTTTTAAAGCTTTATTGAAAAGCGTTTGTTAATATTTTTTATTTTTATTTAATATTATAATAAAAATATATAAAAATTTTATAAAAGTCGTAAAAATTAATTTATTATGATTACTGAGCAATTACTTGATTATATTAAGCAACAATTGTTGCAAGGAGTAAGCAAAGAAGATATTGGTGATATTTTACTTGCTCAAGGCTGGCAACCAGCTGATATTGAAGAGGCTTTTAAAGTAATAAATTCTTCTAATTCATCAAATTCTTTAAACAATGCCCCTTCTCAATTTTTTTCTTTGCAAAATCAATCATTTCAGTTTTCTCAATCATCAGCAAAACAACCAATAAAAGGGCCAAACAAATTATTATTTGCAATTATTTCTATAATCGGTGTATTAGTGATTGGCGGAGGAGTTTTTGGATACTTTTATTATTTTCAGGAAACCCCCCAAAAAGTTTTTGAAAAAATGAAGTTTAATTTAATTAATGTTAAAACTTTTGAGTATCAGGGCCAAATAAAAGCAGAAATTAAAACGCCTGCTTTATCAAGTAATATTAATTTTATTCAGCCAATGCCTCAAAATTTTAATATAAATCAAACTTCTAGCGCGCAAGTAATTAATTCTTATTTGATGAATTTTAATGCCAAATCTGATATTAGTGATTTAAATAATCCTAAAGGATCTTTTGTTTTTGATATAAAAACAAATGTTTTAAACGAATTAAAAGAACCAAAAGAAAAAGAGTTTTCTTTTGGGTTAGAAATTAGGCTTATGGATAATGAAGTTGTTTATTTTAAATTAAATAATTTCCCCAAGTCACAATATTTTGATTTAAGCTTTTTATCTAACCAATGGATAAAAGTAGAAGCTAAAGATGTTAAGAATCAATTTGGATTTAAAAATTTTGATAATCAATTTAAAGAAAAAGAAAAGCAACAAGAATTAATCCCGGAACAAGTTCAAAAAATACAACAAATAGTTAGTCAAGCAGATATTTTAAAAACAATAGAAAAATTGCCAAATGAAAAGATTGAAGAAGTAGACACTCATCATTATAAATTATTCATAAACAAAGAGAAATTTAATAAGTTAATAGTGGATATAAGCAATATTATTAAAAACGAATCTTTAACTCAACAAGAAATTACTGAATTAAACAAAGAATTAGATAGGATAGAATTTTCGAATGTAGAAATTTGGATTGGTAAAAAAGATTATTTGCCTTATAAAATCATTTTGAGTATAAAAATAAAAGAAACAGCCGAATCTAAAATTTCAGGGCAAATTGATGCTGACTTATTATTTAAAAATTATAATCAGCCAATACAAATAAATATTCCTTCTCAATCAGAAAATCTCGAAGATGTTTTAAAGAAAATGTTTCAAGGATTTTTAAATAATGCGCAGCTGCCACAATCCCAATCAAGCTTGCAACCGCCTAAAATTAAGCAATAAATTAAATTTATAATTTTATTATTAAAAAGGCTTTTGGATTTAAATGATTATTTATCTAAACCTAAGCGCAGTTATATTTTATTGATAAATTTATTTATTTTATATATAATTAATTTATGAACTTTGGAGAAAAAAATTTTAATCCGGAAGAAAATCCAGAACAAAATCCAGAACAAAATAAAAATTCAGGAGAATTAAATCCTACCAAAAAAGAAGTTAACGATTTTTTTCAAAAAATTGCCAAAGAATTTGGAGAAGAAATTAAATTTTACGACGCCGATAATTATACCGAAGAAGAAATTATAAATAATATGAAAAATCAAAACTGGGAATTTATAGGCAAATTTACAAGCTGGAACAAGGAAACTCCTCCGGGAAAAACTATTAAGATGATTGGGCTTGGAAATGAATTTTTGGTTTTTGAAAAAGATGAGGAAATTAAAAATCAATAAAAGTTAAAAGGTCGCGATTATAAATTATAATTTAAATAAAAAATGAAAGGTTATGTAACTAATATTGAAAAAGCAACAAAAGAAAATAATGATTTTAGACAAGTTTTATATACTGGTCGCTATAGCCAATTAGTTTTAATGTCTTTAAAGCCCGGAGAAGAAATTGGGGAAGAAGTTCATGGCTTAGATCAATTTTTAAGAATTGAATCTGGGAAAGGAAAAGCAATTTTGGGAGAAAACGAATATGCAATTGAGGATGGCACAGCCATTGTTGTTCCAGCTGGAACCAAACATAACATTATAAACACTGGCGACGTTGATTTAAAGCTTTATACTATTTATTCTCCGCCAAATCATAGAGATGGAATTGTTCATCAAACTCGCGAAGATGCAATGCGAGGCGAAGAGCATTTTGATGGTATCACTACTGAATAATTAATAATATGAATAAGCTTTGGATTTTATTTGGTTTTTTATCAGCTTTTTTTGCGGCTTTAGTTGCTATTTTTGGGAAAATTGGAGTTAAAGATATTGACACTACTTTAGCGACAACAGTTCGGGCTTTAATAATGGCTTTGTTTTTGGTTTTGGTTTCTTTAAGTTTAAATAAATTTGCTTTATTTAATCAAATTAATTCAAAAGCTTTGCTTTTTATTATTTTATCTGGAATATCTGGTGCGCTTTCTTGGTTAGCTTATTTTTTTGCTTTAAAATTAGGAGAAGTTAAAGGCGTTGCAGTTTTAGACAGGTTTAGTGTGGTATTGGCAATAATTTTAGCAGCTTTAATTTTAGGCGAAACAATTACAATTAAAAATTGGTTAGGAATAGCCTTAATTACTGCTGGACTTTTACTATTTGTTTTGTGAAAAATAACCATTAAAAAGTTATCCACAGCTTAGATTGTAAAAAAATAAATAAATTTGATATAATATTATTGAAAACAAAGGTCGGATAAATAACAAAAATTAAAATAAATAAAAATGATTGCGCAAACTTGGTCGGATATTATTGCTTTGTCCTTTCAAAATGTTTGGACAAACGTTATGTCATTTCTGCCCACATTAATTATATCAGTTTTAGTCCTTTTAGTAGGATTAATTATTGCCTCAATTTTAGGAACAGTCGTTGAAAAAATTTTTGACGCCTTAAAATTAGACGTTTTGCTTTCAAAAATTGGCTTAACTCCTTATTTTGAAAGAGCTGGACTTAAATTAAGAGGCGCATATTTTTTGGGGCAATTAGTTAATTGGTTTTTGATTATTGTATTTTTGTTGGCTACTTCAGATATGCTTGGACTTTATTCTTTTTCCACATTTTTAAAAGATGTTTTAAATTATCTTCCAAATGTTATTGCTGCGGTTTTAATAATGTTAGCTGCAGTAGTTATTGCTAATTTCTTAAGAAAGGTTGTTTCAGCTTCAGTAGCCAGCGCCAAACTTCATGCCTCAAAATTTTTAGGCACATTAACTTGGTGGGCAGTTGTTATTTTTGGCGTTTTAACTGCATTAATTCAGTTAAACATTGCTCCATCAGTAATTAATAGTTTAATTACCGGAGTAATTGCAATGCTAGCTTTAGCCGGAGGCTTGGCTTTTGGTTTGGGTGGAAAAAGCTATGCTGAATATTTAGTAAATAAATTAAGAGAACATACCGAGCATCGCTAAATTATTAATTAATTTTAGTAACTAAAAACCGCCAAAGTTTTGGCGGTTTTTAGTTCTTAGAATGAGTTTCTGGGCTTTTTGTTAAATAACAAAACTTAACAATTCCAAAGTTTTTTAAAGCTTAGCTCTGAAATTGTGTAAATTTAACCTGCAATTGTTCGTATTGAAAAATAGGATTAAATGAAATGAGCGACGTAAGAAACCCGAAGGTTTCTTAAGCGGGGGTC
>JBMFRD010000023.1:0-9176 GCA_049968295.1 Minisyncoccia bacterium | reverse complement strand
CTGGAATAGGAGGATTATCAGCTGGCTGCCTTTTATCTAAAAAAGGTTTTGAGGTTGAAATTTTCGAAAAAAATAAAAATTTTGGAGGCAGAGTAAATTTTTTTGAAGGCAATAATCATAAATTTGATATGGGACCTTCGTGGATACTAATGGAAGATATTTTTGAAGATTTTTATAAATTATTTAATAAAAATTTTTATAAAGAATTAAATATTGTTAAAATTGATCCATCTTTTAAAATTGTTTTTGATGATGGAGAAGAAATAATAATTTTTTCTGACTTAGAAAAAAACAAAGAGACTTTTGAAAAATTAGAACCGGGCTCTTTTGAAAAAATAAAAAATTATTTAAATCTTCAAGAAAAAATATATAAAAATATAAAAAATAATTATATTTATAAAGATATTGAAAATTTATTGAGTCTTATTAATCCAAAATTATTCAACATCTTTTTAGAATCAAATCCATTTATTAGCGCGGATAAATATTTAAAAAAACAATTTAAAAATAAAAAACTATTAAAAATTTTAGAATTTGATTTTTTATTTTTAGGGACCGATCCAAAAAAAACACCTTCAGTGTATGGGATTATAAATTATTTTTTATTTAAAAAAGGCGTTTTTTATCCTCAAGGAGGAATTTATAAAATTGTTGAATCTCTTTTAAAAATTTTTAAAGAAAACGGGGGCAAAGCTTATAATAATACTCCAATTAAAAAAATTGTTGTTGAAAACAAAAAAGTTAAAGGGGTTGTTTTAGAAAACAATGATTTTATTAATGCCGATATTATTATATCTAACACAGATTTATATCACGCCCAAATCAACTTATTAGATGAAAAAAATAGAGATTATAATGAAAAATATTTTAAAAACATTAAATTAGCTCCGTCAGCTTTTATTTTATATGTCGGATTAAATACAAAATTAAACCAGTTTCTTCATCATAATTTTTACTTCTCCGAAGACTGGGATTTAAATTTTAAACAAATTTTTGACTACAATAATTTACCCGACGATCCATCGTTTTATATTTGTTCTGCCTCAAAAACAGATAGTTACACCTCTCCTTCGAATAAAGATCAATTATTTATCTTAGTTCCAATTGCGCCTGGCGAATATTTAAACCAAAAATTAATCGAAGATTTTAAAGAAAAAATTTATAAGAAAATAGAAAAAACATTTAAAATTAAAAATATTAAAAACTTAATTGAATTTGAAAAAGTATATACAAATTTTGATTTTAAAAAAGATTATAACGCCTTTCAGGGAACAGCTTTAGGAATGATTCACAATTTAAAACAAACAATTTTTAGACCTAAAATTAAAAGCAAAAAAAATAAAAATTTATATTATGTTGGACAATATGTTTATCCAGGAATTGGAGTTCCTATGGTTTTAATATCTGGCCAAATTGTTTATAAAAAAATTTTAAATATAAAAAGCCCCGGGCCGATTTTAAATTTATAAACTCAAATTTGAAATTATATAAATAATTGAAAAAATCATTGGCAAAATAGTGTTAATATAAGGAAAATATTTATATAATTTCATCATTTCATTTTCTTTATTATAATTTTTTAAAGATAAAAGCATTAAAATTAAATAAGGCACAAATCCTAAAATTAATATTTTATTTAAAAAAAATAAAATTAAAAAAGATAAAAAATAAAAAATTAAACACAAAATTATTGTTTTTTTAGCTTCAAGCAAAGTAGCAATTGTTTTTAATCCTGCTTCTTTATCATACTTAATATCTAAAACTGCAGAATAAGCATGCATTGCCATTGCCCATAAAACACCAAATAAAAATCCTAAAATAGGAAAATTGGCCTGATTTAAAACTAAATAATATCCAAATATGCCAGTAAAAACATAATGACTAGCAGAAAAAAAAGAATCTAAGATTGGAATTGATTTAGCTCTTATTGGTTTTGCTGAATAAAAAATCGCAAAAAATAAAAATAGCCATAAAAATAAATTTTGAATAAAATTTAAATTTATAATTCCATAAATAATAAAAGGCAAATTAGTTAAAATAATCCAAAAATAAACTTTTTTATGATATTTAGGTAAAAGCAAAGATTCGTATTCAACTTTTTTAGGATTTAATTTATCGGTTTCATAATCAAAAATGTCGTTAATGCCATAAATTAATAAATTAGCCGGGAATAAAAAATAAATAAAATAAATTAAAAAATTAAAATTTAAAAAATCATTAAGATTTTTAATTGCTAAAAGATAACCAATAAAAAAAGTTCCTAATTCATAAATCCAAAATCTTGGTCTTGCAATTTTAAAAATCATTTTATTATTATAAGTTAATTATATTTTTTTTCAAAAAAATATTTTTAGCTTTTTTAATGGCGCTAAAATGATTTATTATTGGGCTATAATAATTTAATTTGTATTTTAAAGGATTATGAATTTTGTAGTTTTCTTCTTTTTTTAATTCTGGAATATATTTTTTAATATAAATACATTCTAAATCAAATTTTTGAGATTGAATCATTGGATTAAAAATTCTAAATGGTTTTGGATCCGGACCAACTGAAGCCGACCATTGCCAATTACCAACATTAACCACTTCATCATAATCAAGCAAATAATCTTTAAAAAATTTTTCTCCAATACGCCAATCAACTAATAAATCTTTAGTTAAAAAATTTGCTAAAATCATTCTTACTCTATTATGAACCCAATTTTCTGTTTTAAGTTGAATTATGCCAGCATCAACAATAGGATATCCAGTTTGAGCATTAAAAAATTTTTCAATAAAATCTTTATTATTTTCCCAAATTAAATTCCTTCTTTTTTCTTGAAACTCTAAATTATAAAATTCATTAAAATAAAATTTAATATGATACCAAAACTCTCGCCAAGCTAATTCTCTAATATAATTTTCACTTAAATCTTTAACTTGATTAAAAATTTTTCTAATAGAAATAACTCCAAATCTAATATAAGGAGACAATTTAGAAGATCCATCTATCCCGGGAAAATTTTTAGTTTGATTATAATTTATAAAATCAAAAGTTTTTAATCTTTTAAAACCAAAATTATATTTCCAAATTTTATTTTCAAAATTTAAATTATTATTTTTTATTAAAAAATTATTAATTTTGTCCATTTTTAAACTGACAATTTTTTGATTTAATTTTTTTATGTCTAAATTAATTTCTTTATCATCAACAAGGTTTGTCCATTTTTTATAAAAAGGAGTGAAAACTTTAGTATAATTAATTTGCCTAAAATCAACTAAAAAATTATCAAAAATATCAATAAATTTAATCTTGTTTTTGTCGCATATTTTTTTAATTTCATTGTTTCTTTTTTCTCCGCTCCAAGAAAAAGATTTTGCAGTAAACAAGGCCTCTGGCTTATATTTTAAAATTAAAAACTCTAAAATTTCTTTATCCTCTCCATAAAAAATATATAAATTTATTTTTTTTGAAAGTTTTTTTATAGCTTCAATAATAAAACCTAATTTTTGATTATAAGAATTAAATTCTTTTAAAATTTTATTATTAAAAATAAAAACAGGGATAATTTCGTTAGAATTTTTAAATGCCTCAAACAAAGCTTTATTATCTTCAATCCTTAAATCTCTTTTGAATAGAAAAATTGATCGCATAAAATTTATAAACCTTAATTTATCTTGCAAGTATTTTTCCCAATTAAAGCATAAAAACCACACCAAGAAAAAATTGCTTCAAATATTGTAAAGCCAGAAAAAAATATAATAATTGGGTTCCAACTAGTTAAAATAGCCCAAAAAAATAAAGCTAATCCAATAAAAAGCCTAAAAAGCCTATCTTTTTTGCTAATATTTCTACTTAATCCACGAAGCGAATTTTTGGCTAAAAGTTTTAAAATAAATCTAAATATCAAACCAAAAATAAAAGCAAAAAAGAAAATAATAAAAATCGCTCCCCAAGCAAAAGGCGAAACAATAAAAGTAATTGGCGATTTATTAAAAAAATCATTTTTAATTTTTGGAATTAAAGTAAAGGCGTTTATAATTTCTTTTAAATTAAAATATTCTTTTTCTCCTACAACTAAAGCATATTTACTATCATTATTATCGCTCCAAACTTGAATCTCATAAGAACCAGCCTCAACTCTGGATTGATATTCAGGCCCCATAAAATAATTATCAGCGCCAAAATCTTCATAAATAAGCTTCCAGTTAAAATTTTTTCCGTCTAAAAAAGCAAGTTTTATTTTTTCTAAAGAATCTCCATTTTTAGATAAGCGATTAATAATTGCTGAAACGTCTTTTTTCTGGCCTAAAATATCAGGCACAAGAATATTAACATAAAGATCAAAGGGTTTGTCTGATTTTATAAGATAAACATCTGGCTCTCCAGAAAGTTTTGCATAATAAGCTTTTGAAATTTCTGGCTCATGAATTTTTATAAATCTACTATCTACTATTCTTGGTTGATGAGCTGAAACCAAAAAAGGTAAAAGCAATAAAGCTATGAAAAATTTTTTAAATTTGTCTTTAATTTTCATATTTTTATTATGCCATTTTTTAAAAAATAATAAATTTAAAAAACTATTTTTGTAAACATAAATTAACCGAAGTTTTAAAAATATTTAAACAAAAAACATTCTAACATTCTCAAGAATGTTGGAATGTTGTGATTGTTGTGGTTTGTAAAATTTTATTTTAATTTCTTATTAAATTAATTGCCGCATCAAAATTTAAATATTAATTAAAGCAAAAGTTTTACAGGGGAGCTTAATAAATCAGTTAACCGCGATGGTTCTTTTTTAATCTTATAAATCTAAATTTTTAAAAAAGTATTTTTTATATAATCATCTGGCAAATTACAATCCTTTGCTCCTTGAATAACTACGTTTTTATAATTTTCTGAGGGCTTTCCAATATTTAACATATTTTTCAAATAAACAAATAATTCATATTCTTTATTATTATCATCTTTAACAACAACTATTTGTTTTCCATAAACGCTCGGAGATCCTTCATATTTATCCAATGTTTTTAAATCTTCATCATTGATTTCAAAAATTCCGCCCCACACTTTACTACCTTTCCGTTTAATAATATTGCCCACAGCGCCCTTCCATTTTTTAGAATAACCATCATAAATAAATTGATAATCTTTTAAATAAGCTCTGCATATAAATTTGGCATTTTTACATCTTTCTGCCATCTGCTTATGATTCATATTTGATCCATAAGCAAAGTAATACATTTGTTTATTTTATTGTTTGTATCCTTAATTTAATTATTTAATTATAAAATTCTGCTAAAATTAATTTTGCATAAACATATTGAGGCTCTGACGCGTCAATAATATTTATATTTTTAACTATTTCTTCTACTTCATTTAAAAATTCTTCTGGTGTTTTACCATATTTTTTCAAAACCGATCTTAATTTCCTTCTATCTGAATTTTTTAATTGAGAATTTATTAGTTTTTGTTTTGCATTCTCAACTTTACTTTTAAAATTATTAGGTTTGCCTCTTTTTATAAAATCTAATCTTTTAATAACCTGTTCTATTATTTTTTCTGGAATAAATCTTGATTGCTCTCTTAAATTAGCTTCTTTTTCAAAGTCTAATAACGCTTTATGAATAGCATTAAAAAAATTCTTATCTTTTATATCTTTGCCTTTAAAATTCACATCGCATTCAAACAAAGGAATAATATCCCAATCATTTTTTTGAACAGTATCTCCATTAGCATTAATTAATTTCAGCTTAAAAAAATCGTTGGCTTTGCAAAAAACAGCTGCGGCATTTTTATATTCTTTATCTTTAGCATTAACTCCAATATTCATCATTTCTGGCAAACTCAAAGCAGTTTTATACTCTTCCGGATATTCTTGTTTTAATTTTAACCATTCCATTCTATATTTATGACTGGTTGAAACTATTTCTTCTTCTTCTAACGCTCTTTTATCTTGAGTGTAGATTTGAAATAATTTTCTACTTACTTCTTCTTCTGACATATTAATTGTTTTTTCATCGCCGCCGTATATTCTAATTATTTCTTTGATTCTTTTGTTAATTCTTTCATTAAGATTAATGTGTTTATCTGCTTGTTCTTCTGGAAAAAAATTATAAACAAAAATTTCATTGTGTTCGGTCCCAATTCTATCAATACGCCCGATTCTTTGAATAATTCTTACCGGATTCCAATGCAGTTCATAATTAATAATTACTTGGCCGTCTTGCAAATTTAAACCTTCGCTTAATATTTCAGTGCTTACTAAAATATTAATTTCTTCATCTTGGGGTATATTTTTCTTATTAGCTTTTGGTGCAAATTTATAAGCTTTAGTTAAAACTTGGCCATCTTGTTGAGTAACATAATCAACTTTAGGAAAAATTGCTTTTAAATTTTCACCTAAATATTTCGCGGTTGAAGCAAAAAAGGTAAAAATAAGAATTTTTTTACTTTGAATTTCTGGCGATTTTAATAAATTAATTAAAGCTTGTAATTTATCGTCTTCTTCTGGCGGTATTTTTTCTTCCGAAATAAAAGATTCTATTTCGTTCATAATATTTAAATCACTTTCAATATCCTGTTTTAATTTTAAAATATTAAATTTACTTCCATTTTCATCTATTTCTGTAAATTCAATATCATCTAAATCAATATCAGAACGAATTTGTTCATAAATATCTTCAGCGTCTTCTCCAATTAAAACCTTATTTTCAGCTAAAGCTTTTAAAAATGCTTCATTTGATTTTCTCATCCATCGTATAGAATCTCTAAACGCGGCGACGCTTGATTCTAATCTCCTAAATAAAATTACTCGCATAATATCTTTTAAATTTTTTCCGGCAACTTTTATTCTTTGTTCTTCTTCAGGCGTGAAAGCAGATGATTTAATATAAGAACCAACATCATATCTTGCCAAATATAATTTATTAATTGCTTCATTTAATTTATTATAAAGACCGCCAGGATAAACATCATCAATTGAATAATCTACTCTAAAAGGCCCGATTCTTTTAGGAAAATGCAGATTTTTATTTTTGTAAATTTCTTTAATATCTTTTCTGGTTCGCCTTATTACAATTTGATCAACCAAATTTTCAATGCTTGCCTTATTTTCTTCGCATAATTTAAAATATTCTTTAAGTGATACTGGTTCTATTCTAAATTGGTGAAAAACATCTGAAGGAGTAAAAAGTTTTATTTGATTATATAAATCCCAAATGCTTAAATTTTGAGGAGTAGCGCCAACTAAAATAACTTTTTTATTTTCACAGATAAGCTCCATATCTCTATATCTTTGAGAATTTGGATTTCTAAAATGATGCGCTTCATCTATTAAAACAACCTCTCTTTTCATTAGTCTTTCATCTTGTAATATTTCTTCTAATTTTCCATAAGAAAAAAATCTTGCTGTCCCAACTCCAAACAAAGATAAAACTTCTTCCCAATTTTCCTTTAACTTTGGAGGGCCGATAATAATTGCTCTTTTACCTTCTTCTTGTAAATGAGCTAAAAGCGCAGCGCCCATATATGTTTTTCCCAATCCGGGAACATCAGCTAAAAATACGCCATTATATTTTTGCAATCTTTGATAAGCGTCTATAACTGCATCAAATTGAAAATTAAGAAGGGTGGCTTCTTTATAGTTTTGAGAAATATCCGGTATTTCGCTATAATCTTCTGTTGTAAAAATTTCATGCAATAATCTTAAATAAATCCTAAATGGCGTTATTTCTTTATTCATTGCCCAAGATTTTTCTAAAGCTAAAGCAAGCATTGCTGTAAAATCAGCGCGTTCAGACTCTTTCCATAGCTCCTCAAACCAATTGCTTAAAAAGTTATAATTTTCTTTGTCTTCTAAAGCAATATTTAATTCTGTGTTTAAAGCCACTCCGCTTAAAGATAAATTGCTCGAACCAACAAAAGCCACTCCTTCGTTTTTCTTTTTTAAAGAATGTATTAAATAAAGTTTGGCATGCAAAGTTTCTTTTGGATAAATTCTTATTTCAATTTTCTTTTGCTGTAATTTTTTAAACAACCATTTAATAAAATCTATATTTTCCTGAGAAGGTTGAATTGCGCTTAAATGCTTACAAATTTCTTCTGCTTCATTATTTAAAATTTTTTGAATAGTTGCAGGGTTTAAATATTTATTTTTTTCTAAAGCTTGTTGAACCGCTCGCTCGTATTTTTCAGAAAGCATCATTATTTCAGCAGTAGCTTTATTTGTTCTGGCGCCAGCTAAAATTCTTAATTTTTCTAAACCATCAATTTCTTTTTGAAATTCTCTTAAGCCAGTAATAAAAAACCATCCAACAACAAAGTCTGCGCTTTTTGCTTTTTTTAATTCTAATTTTATTGCGTCCCTTAACTTATGTTTTTTATTGTCAAAAATTTTATGAGGCATTTTAATAAAAAAGTTAATTAATCTTAATGTATCATATAATCATTTTATATTTTATGTTTTATTTTTACAAAGACTTACACGCTTTTTGCCTTTTTTAATCTATTTTGGACTAATTCTGCTACTGCATAGTAGACTTCTTTTCTTTCTTCTTCAGTTAATCCTAAAGCATCAAAAACAATATCATCCAAAGCTTTTCTATCTGGCAAGGGATTTGGCTCTTGCTCGCGAATGGGCTTGTTTGGGTCAAAACCGAGTTCGGTAAAAATGGATTGAATAGGACGGGAAGAAATCTTATCAAAAATATTATCTAATTTAATCAGAATTTGACTTTTAAATGTTAGTGTATTAAAAACCATAAAATTTTTAAAATAGATGGGATTTTGCTTTATAGCTCCTCCACCTAAATTGGATATGCCAAATAGCTCCCAGTAAATCATATTAAAAGAAGCATTTAAAGAAATTGTGAGATGATGGTTTTTATATTCATTTTTTGGATAAATGCCCACAATGTTTGCATCATTGTAAAACTTATTGTTATGGGACACTATTAATCTATCGTAATTCACCATAGGATAACCACACAAAGATATTTCTTCTTCTCCCAAATCCCACCATCTTTCCCTTCCCCTATAAGTTGGTCTTTTATGATATCCTTGTTTTTCTCCCCATTCAATATATTTCAAAGCATTTGTTCCTTTTAATTTATTTTTTGGCTCATGGCACATAAAAACAAGGTGGTTTAAATCTTCAAGGCGGACAACGATTGTTCTTAATTCCCTTGGACTTTTT
>JBMFRD010000022.1:0-9910 GCA_049968295.1 Minisyncoccia bacterium | reverse complement strand
TCTCTTTTTTCATTCTCTTTGTTAAAATTATTATATCCAAAAATAAAATTAAATCAAAATTTTTTTTTGATTGAAAATAAAATTATACAATATGTGTTAATTTAAAATTTTTAAATAACCCGGTATTAAAAATTCTACAAACAACATTCTAACATTCTTAAGAATGTTAGAATATTTTAAATTAACTTGCTATTAGCTTTTTATTTTTTATTTTGTTTCTAATTTATTTTAATTATAGCTTTGCATATGATAAAACTTTTAATTATTTTTTTTATTTTTAAATAAATCTTTTAAATATTTTTTAAAATCATTTTTAACTTCCGGATGTTTTAACCCAAAATCAACTGTGGCTTTTAAATAACCAATTTTACTTCCGCAATCATATCTTTTGCCATTAAATTTAAAACCATAAATCGGCTTTTTTCTTAAAAGCTTTTTTAAAGCATCGGTCAATCGCAATTCTTGATTATGCTGCGGTTTTATTTTTTTAAGTTCATTAAAAATTTCTGGAATAAGAATATATTTTCCAACCACGGCTAAATTTGAAGGCGCTTTTTCTGGTTCTGGTTTTTCAATAATATCTTTAATTTCATATAAGTTTTCCGAAATTTTTATTCCAGAAATAATTCCGTAATGTTTAGTTTCTTTTTGAGGCACCTCATCTAAAGCCACAACGCAATCTTCGTATTTTTCAAAAACATTTATCATTTGAAGTAAGCAGGGATTTTTAGCATCAACAATATCGTCGCCAAAAAGCACAGCAAAGGGTTTGTTATTAATTAAATGACTAGCGCACAAAAGCGCATCGCCATCGCCTTTTGGAATTTTTTGCCGAACATAAACAAAATTTGCCATTTCTGAAATTTTTCTTACTTCTTGAAAAATTTCTTTTTTATTTTTTAAAAGCAAACGGTTTTCTAATTCTGGGGCATAATCAAAATGATCTTCAATTGCTCTTTTGCCCCGCCCAGTTACAAAAATAATATCTTTTATACCAGAAGCAACAGCTTCTTCAACTAAATATTGAATTATGGGTTTATCAATAATTGGCAGCATTTCTTTGGGTTGAGCTTTAGTTGCTGGCAAAAATCTGGTTCCCAAACCAGCTACTGGAATAATTACTTTATTAATTATTTTCTTCATTTTGAGCCGTCCCGGGGATTTGAACCCCGAACCTTTCCCTTACGAAGGGACTGCTCTACCATTGAGCTAGGACGGCTAATTATTTTTATTATAAAAATTTAAAAATAAAATTCAAAATAATTAAATCCTAATTAAATTTTATTTATATTAACGGCTCGTCTATTTTTTCTGTTTCTGTTTTTTCGGTTTTAACTTCTTCTGTTTTAGTTTCTTTTTTACCTTCAATAATGGCTTTTTCTTGAGTAGTGCGATAAATTTGAGCTTATTCTTCGGCAATTAATTTTTTAGCCAAATCCGCAGAAACAGTATATTTATTTCGGGATAATTCAATGATCTTATTTCTAAAAGATTTATGTGGTGGAGGCAAAACTTTTAAGGTTTCAGCTGAAAAAGGATCATAAGTTTCACCATCAATAGTCATTTTAATATAAAATTGTTGATCGCCTAAATTAATCATATCTTTAACATCAAAAACCGGATTAAATTCCGATTTAAAAATTAAAGCATCTTCATTGGTTAGTTTAAATATAATATTAATTCCAACATTATTTAAAATAGAATTTCTAATTGTTTGATCTAATTGGCTAATTTGTTTATAAGATAAAGTTAACAAAAATTTATATTTTTTGGAATTAACTAAAAAATCTTCAAAATTTTTATTATTAATAATATAAAAATCATCTATATAAATGTAATAATCATTAATCGCTGAACCTAAATTTAATCTTAAAAATCCAGCTTCTTTAATTTTTAATAAAATTAAAGAACCCAAAAAAGCAGCTTCATTTTTCCCAATTAATTGATTGGCTAAATTAATTAAAATAATTTTATTTTCTTTAATTAAATCATAAAAATTTATTTTATTTTCTTTTTGATTAAAATTAGCTAAATAAGGATTGGATAAAAGATTAGAAATTTTATTAATTAATGGAATTAAAACTTCATCGTTAAAATTTTTAAATTCAGAAAGCGATTTAAATTCATTTTGCCAAAAATTTTTAACTAAATCATCTTGAATAAATTTAATCACATTATTTCTAAAATTTAAATCAGTTAACATAAAAATTATATCTTTTAAAGTAGAATCAGGCTTTTCAAGTAAAGACAAAACAGTAAAACGAAATAAATGTTCTAATCTTGGACTCCAATTCCAATTTTCTCCAAATTGAACTTTCATAATTTCAATTAAACCATTGACAAAGTGATGTTTAAAATTTAAATCAATGTCTTGAAAAGGATTAAAAGCAATAAAATTTTTTTTATCAGAAAAATCAATTAAAACAACATCATTAATTTTTTCTTCTGGAATAAAATCTAATAAGTTATTAACAATATCGCCATCAAAATCAAATAAACACAGGCCATAATTATAAAAAATATCCTGCCTAATCATTAATTCAAGCATTTTTGATTTACCTACCCCACTTCTTCCAACAATATTAATATTTTTATTTCTATCAGATCGTTTTATTCCAAAAATAAAACGTTTTTCTTCTAATCCAGTAGCATAGTTTGTTTTTCCAACAAAAGTAACTTTTTTCGGATTAACTTGACCATAAATTGGCAAACCTGGCGGCGGCGGAGCGTATTTTATATTTTGAATTTTAATTTTTTTATTCATAACAAAATTAAATAATAACTCCAATTTCTTTTAAAAATTTTTCATATTTTTCTAAAACTTTTTTAGCTTCTTCTTCGGACAAAGTAAAATCTGGATTATGAACTAAATCATTTCTAATATGATGCGCTTCCCAAACATATTTTAAACTTTCCAAACTTTCCGGATGGATCCGCGATAAACGATCAGCCATTGTTTCGCCTTGAATACCTATATCTTTTAAAATGCTATCAATTAAATTATCTGCTTCAATTAAGGCAATTTTTCTTGCTTCTGGAGTATTTTTTTCAAACTTAGTAATAATATCAAACCATTTTTCCCGAAAAATTTCTCGGCGCAAACTAATTCCTTTTGATTTAATTTTTCTTTTAATTTCGAAACGAGGCCTAAATTGCCAAGCTTTATAAAACGAAAAAATAAAACCAAACAAAAGTATTAAATCCAAAATAATAAAAATCCATTTTATGAAATTATATAATCCAAAAAAATTCCCCAAAAGAATTTGAAAGTTGATTTGATTATTCATAAAATTTTTCAATTTCTTTTTCTTCACCAAAAATTGAAATATTTGGCGGCGGACCAGCTTTTTTGCTCTGAATTCGTTCAATATGAGGAGCAATTAAAACTGCTGAAGTTGGAGGATGAAATAAAGTTGCTAAACAGGTTGTTGTTAATAAAAATGTTTTTGAATCAAAATTCCATCTAAAAAAATGAGAAGTTATTAATTTACCCATAAAAGTTTCAGGAGGCATATTTCGTTTAATATAATCATATAAAATTGCCGCTTTTTTATAAATTACTCTTTTTTTAGGAAAAATATAGGGTTTGTTCCAAATAGTTGCTCTGGTACTAATTGCACCATTTTGACGAAAAGAATTTAAATTTAAAGAAGTATATTGATTAAAAATACCTGATATACCCTTGCCTGCATAATTTGAATCAAATAATTCCCGAGGTGATAAATAAATATATCTAATTAATGTATGAAAAGCTGGTTTAGATAAATTTTCTTCAACTGCTTTTAAAACATCGGTTTCACCTGGAGTGCGAATAAAAGAAACTGTTGATTGAGCTTGATTTTCTCCACTTGATTTAGAATTTCCTTTATTTTTTCTTTCTTTTAATTCTTCAACTAATTTATTATATTTTTCATTCCATTTTGGATCAGCCGGCGCAATTAAAAATTGAATTCCAACGATTTCTTCTTTGCGGCATTTGCCTAAAACTTCTAAAAAGGTTGAAATTGGATCATATTCTTTATTTTCATCTGGAGATTCAAAATCTTTATAAGTTTTAATTGGATAAGCATCTTCTTTGGTTAAAATCATTTCTGTTCCAAATAAATTTAATCCCCTTTCTTCTAAATCAACTAAATTTTTAGGCAAATCATCCGCATAATCATCAACTTCAACTAATTCTAAATCTGGATAATAAGAAAAAAAAGCAGACTCGATTAAATGTTTTCTTGCTCTTGGACAACGGATAAAAAATCTAATACTTCCTCCAAAACTAACTATTTCTAAAGAATACCAAATAGTAACTTCGCCATTTAACCATTTTTCCTGAAAATTTCCAGGAGCATTACGCAAAGAATGCATTGCTATTAAAATTTGCTCCATGGCTTTAGGATTTTGTTTTATTTCCCGAGGTATTTTAAGCTCCAACATTACCATTTCAAAAGCTTTTCCGTTTTGAAAAACCTCTTGCCGCCAATGCAAATAAGTTGATTTAAACAATGGTAATAATATTAAAAACAACCAAAACCACCAGCTTAATTTTAAAAAGATAAATAAAATGTTTAAAAAATTATTTGTTGTCGGGTCAAACATTATAAATTTTAAACCCCAAATTAGGCTTGTTTTATTTTATATGTTCCATCAGCCAATCTTTCAAAATAATTTTTATTTTGAAGATTAGCTAAAATTGTGTTTTGTTTAAAAAATTTATCTTTTTGAATAGCTAAAACTATTGCCCTAGAACGCATTGGCCCTTCTTTTTTTAAAAGCTTAATAATAATATCTTTTACAGTTCCGGGTTCATGCCCCCATTCTTTTAAAGCATATATTCCCCGACCAACTAAAACAAACCTTTTATCTTTTATTAATTCATTATGAATAGTTGGTGTTCCAATTAATTTTTCAGAAAGACGATTTTCATAAATTTTTTTAGAAATATGTTTAAAGTGTACTGGCTTTTTTTCTTTTTTTAAAACTAAATAAATTTTATCCCGAATTACCCGTGGATTTATTTCTGGCCAATCACTTAAACCAATATCGCCATAAGAATTTACTTTAATTTTTTTAGAAATACTTATAAAACTAATCGCCTGATTTTTTAAAATTTTTTCTTTTTTAATGAATTCTTCAAATAACTTATGATATTTGCCATCTAAAACTTCTTGTTTTTTAGATTTTAATAAATTAATCCATTTATTAACAAAACCAAAAACATTTTTTAAATTGACATCTTCTAAAAAATAAAATGGATAAAAATCGTTATTTTCTTCATAAAATTTAATTTTAGGATAAAAAACTAGAAAAAAAGACAAATTATTTTCATTTAAATTACTAACTTCTGGTTTTAGTTCTTCTAAAATTTTATCAACTCTAGCTAAACCGCCATTATTTTTTAAAATTTTTTCTATTTTATTAATTAAATTTTTATAATCTAAATTATTTTGATTTTTTTCTTTAATTAGTTTTAAAGCATTATTTTGAATTTGACGAACTCTTTCCCGGGTAACACCAAATTGCTTTCCTAAAGAGGAAAGAGTTTTTTGTTCGCTATCTAATCCAAATCTTTTTAAAATTATTTCTTTTTGCCTTTTGTTTAAGACTTCAATAAATTTGTTTACTAATTTATTTGCCGAAATCATAATTTTAATTTATTTTATATATTACAATAATATTATAAATATTTTTTAAATTTAGTCAACTAAAATTCAATTGCTACCTGAGCTTTCTTTCCTTTATAAAAAGGATGTTTAATTTCTTTCATTTCTGTAACTAAATCAGCTAAATTTACAAACTCTTTAGGCGCTCCCCTGCCGGATAAAATTAAAATTTTATCTTTTGGAAAATTTTTAATTGCTTTTAAAATTTCTTTTTTAGTTAAAAGTTTTAAATTTACAGCCACATTAATTTCGTCTAAAACTATTAAATGCCATTTATTTTTTTTAACTTCTTTTTTAAATAATTCTAATGTTTTTTGAGCTGCTTTTTTATGTTTTTCAAATGGCAATTTATCACCTAAAATTCCAACAAATCCCAATCCGCCTTTTTTTATTTTAAATTCGCCTAAATTTTTATTTATTTTTTTATAAGCATTAAAAAAATCAGAAAATTCATCTTCGCCTGAACGCCATGGCCCTTTAATAAATTGAAGCATTAAAGCATTTTTGCCCCGGCCAATAACTCTAATCATTTGACCAATTGAAGATGTGGTTTTTCCTTTGCCATTACCAGTAAAAACAATAATCATTTTAAAAATTTATAAATAAACCAGATAAGCAAAGCCACTGCTGGACCAGCCGAACCTTTTGCTAAAAAATCTCCTTCAATTGAAGTCATTTTGGGAGCAATATCTAAATGAACCCAAGGAACTTCATTTTTTTCATTTTTAATAAATTGATATAAAAACATTGCCCCATTAATTGCGCCGCCATACCTCGTTTTCCCAGTATTAGCCACATCACCGAAGGTTCCCTTAATTTCACTTTCATATTCTTCCCATAAAGGCAAGGGCCAAACAAAATCTCCGCTTTCTTCGCCAGCTTTTTGAATTTGATAAATCAAACTTTCATTATTTCCAAAAATAGCTGAAGCTTTTTGCCCTAAAGCCACCATTGCCGCGCCAGTTAAAGTGGCAATGTCTATAATTAACTTAGGATTGTAAAATTTTTGAGCATAGGTTAAAGCATCAGCTAAAATAATTCTGCCCTCAGCGTCAGTGTTTAAAACTTCAATTGTTTTTCCAGATAAAGTTTTAAGCAAATCTCCGGGCCGATAACTTGAACCTGATGGCATATTTTCAACTGCTGGAATTAAACTAATAACATTTTTTGGGATTTTTAATTTTGCCAAAGCAGCTAAAATATGAATCGCTGCTGCGCCGCCAGACATATCCATATGCATTTCATAAATGTTTTCCGATGGTTTTAAATTTAATCCGCCAGTATCAAAAGTAACTCCTTTACCAACTAAAACAATTGGCTGATCTGATATTTTTCCGCCAAAATATTCCATAATTATAAAACGGGGTTTTTCGTTCGATCCCCGAGCCACACCTAAAATTCCTCCCATTCCAATTTGCTTGATTTGTTTTTCGTTTAAAATTTTAGTTTTAATTTTTAATCCCCGACTAGCCTCTTTGGCAGCTTGAGCTAAAATTTCCGGAGTCATATCTCCGCCTGGAGTATTTGATAATCTACGAGATTGATTTATTTCTTCACCAATGATTTTTCCAAAATTTAAAGAATAATTAATTAAATTTTTATTTAAATTTTTTGAAATCCAAACTTGAATTTCTTCAACAAAAACCTGTTTTTTATTTTCAGTTTTATAATTTAAAAATTCAAAATTAGCAATTTCAAACTGCAATCCCAAAATTTTTGCTAAATCTTCATCTGAAATTTCATAATTTAAGGATTTAAAATCATTAAAACAAACTATTAAATTTTGCTTTTTAAAATTTTTAGAATGAAAAACAATTTTTCGGGCCAAAATCAAAGCTTTACGATGATTAAATTTATCAAAATTTACTTCTCCAATTAAAATTAATTCTCTACCGCTTGGCAAAAGCAATAAATTAGATTGATTTGGCTCTAAATCATTTTTTTTAATAAAATTTAAAATATATTTTTTATCGTAATCATTTAAAAAAATAAAAAGCGGATGCTTGCGGATATCATCTCCTTTTTTAACCGCAAAGACCAAAACTTTATCTTTGGTAAAATTTTCTAAAACTTTAATTATCATTTTAAAAAAATACAGTATTTGACCTTTAAATTGAAATTTATTTAGATAAATTATAATAAATAAATTTAAAAAATAAAACAAATAATAAATATAAATTTTATTTTAAGGCAATATTCATAAAAATTAAAAACAAAAAGCGCAAAGGGCAAAAGAATAATTTTGAATCAAGAATTACGAATTAAGAATTAGGAATTTTGAATTTAATTAACGCTAAGGTAAGACTAATGTAAGATTGCCACGCCGCCCCGACACTTCGGGGCGGCTCGCAATGACGATCCTTTCCGTCATCGCGAGCCTCGCGTCAGCGAGGCGTGGCGATCTTACAATAGTGTCTTTATAAAAAGAATTAACACTAATGTAAGATTGCTTCGCCCAGAATTCGTCTGGGCTCGCAATGACGTTCTCGCTTGTCATCGCGAGCGAACGAGCAAAGCGAGTGAGCGTGGCGATCTGACAATAGTGTTATTTTATTAAAAAAATAACGCTAAGGCAAAATTGCTTCACCCTTAGCTCATAATAATAAAAGTATTATTAAAAAATTAAATCTTAAAACAATCCTTTAACATCTCTAAAAGTGACAGCAATAATTAATAATAAAAGCAAAGCAAAACCAATAGTGTTTGCTACGGCTTCAACTTTATGCGACAAAGCTTTGCCTTTAATTTTTTCAATTAAAATAAAAAGTAATCTTCCGCCATCTAAAGCTGGAAAAGGAATTAAATTTATAAAAGCCAAACTAACTGAAATAATCCCTAATAAATTTAAAAGATAAACCAAACTAATTTCGCCGACTTGTTTTGAAAAGCTAATAATTCCAACCGGGCCAACCACGCCTTCAATTAATTTGCCTTGAGTAAATAAATTTGAAAATAAATAATAAAGCCCATAAGCGTTCATTTTAAAAATATTCAAAGAAGTTAAAAATCCTTGATAAAAAGCTTTATCAATTCTTTGTTTTTTAATTTCGCCGCCTACAAAATAAATACCCAAAAAGCCTTGATTATTTTTTTCTCCAATTTTTAAAGTAATATCTTTAACTTTCCCATTTCTTTGAATTTTAAAAACAACTTCTTTATTTGGATTTAAACTAATAAATTTTTTTAAATCTTCTTCATTTTGATAACCTAAAATTAAATCATTTTTTTGAAGACCTGCAGCTGCGGCTGGCGAATCTTTTAAAACATCAGTAATTATAATTGAAAAAGGTTTGCCAATAGCAATTACGCTTGAAATTAAAATCCAGCCAATTAAAAAATTTACAACTATTCCGGCAATAGTAACCAAAGCTTTATTTCTTGGCCGCTGATAATAAAAAAGTCTTTTTTTGTCTTCAATACTAATTTTTTCATTTTGATTTGAATCGCTTAAATTATCATTTTCTCCGGCAATTTTAACAAAACCGCCAAAAGGCAATAAATTAATACTATAAGTTGTTTCGCCTTTTTTAATTCCAAAAATTTTTGGCGGCAAACCAAAACCAAATTCATCAACTTTCATTCCGCATTTTCGAGCAACAAAAAAATGTCCGGCTTCATGCGCTAAAATTAAAAATGAAATTCCCAACAAAGTTAAAATTAAAACAAACATTGCAAAACAATCTTAATTTATTTTTTAAATATTTACAAGCCGAGCAAAAGCTTTTTTATAGTCCGCATTATTAAAAATATAACTTCCAGAAACAGCAATGTCTGCTCCAGCTGGTTTTATTTTTAATAAAACTTCCGGATTTATTCCGCCATCAACTTCAATAATTGCTTCAGGTTTTAAATTTTTTAAAAATTTTATTTTAGGTAATGCTTCTGGCAAAAATTTTTGGCCGCTTGGCCCGGGATAAACCGCTAAAATTTGAAAATATTTAAATTTATCTAAAACATTTTTAATCTCTTCCAGCGGTGTTTCCATACAAATTGATAACATTGCTTGGGCGCCATATTTAGAACACAAATTTAAAATTTTTAAAACAATTTCTTCAGGATTATTTTTTAATTTTACTGCTTCCCAATGAAAAATAATTCTTTTGGCTTTAGCTTTAAGCCAATCTTCTACGACCTCTTCTGGTTCTTCAACCATTAAATGAACTTCTAAATTTAAACCTAAATTTAACTCTTGCCATTTTTTAGGATTATTCCAAGTTTTATTAAAAGTAAAAATTCCATCAGCCACATCCAAATGA
>JBMFRD010000021.1:0-10439 GCA_049968295.1 Minisyncoccia bacterium | reverse complement strand
CATTTAAAATTGATTTGAAATTCTAAATTCGAAATTCAAAATTGATAAATTATTCATTTTTAATTCTTAATTCAAAATTTATCTTTTTCGTTTTTGCTTTTTAATTTAATTCTTATTATTATTTTAAAATATGAAAAAATTTGCTTTGGTAAGTTTAATTAGTTTTGGAATTTTGGCTGGGGCTTATTTTTTCTTTACACCAGCGAATTATGAGATTAATTTAAAGAGCAATCAAAATAATTTTTTAGGCGAAGCAAACCAAAATTTGGATGATTTAAATCAAAATTTAGAAAATCAAGATGCAAATGCAGTTAATTTTAAAAATGAGACTTCATCAACTTCACCCTTAAATTCTTTAACTAATCAAAACTCACCCCTAAAATCAAATTTTCAAGATATTGATAATCAAACTCAACTTTTAAATCCACCTAAAATTATTAAAGGCTTATATGCTACTGGTTGGTCAGCTGGTTCAGAGCAAAAAATTAATCAATTAATTTCTATTATTAAAAAAAATAATTTAAATGCCATTGTTATTGATATTAAAGATTATTCTGGTTATTTGTCTTATGTTTTGCCAAGCGAAAAAGCAAAAAAAGCCGGAGCTTTTAATCAAATTAAAATTTTAGCGCCAAATAAATTAATTCAAAAACTACATAATGAAAATATTTATGTTATTGGCCGAATTACTGTTTTTCAAGATCCGGTTTTTGCCAAAGCTTATCCGGAAGAAGCAGTAAAAAATAAATTAACTGGCGAACTATGGAAAGATAATAAAGGTTTAAACTGGATTGATCCGCAAAGCAAAAATTATTGGGATTATATTATTGAAATCAGCCGCGATGCCTGGAACCGGGGTTTTGACGAATTAAACTTTGATTATATTCGTTTTCCGTCAGATGGAAATTTAAACGCAATGTCTTTTCCTTTTTGGGATGAAAAAAAATCTAAACCTGAGGCAATAAAAGAATTTTTTTCTTATTTAAGGGAAAAATTAGATAACGTAAAAATTTCAGCTGATTTATTTGGTTTAACTACTACAGCTGATGATGATTTAGGTATTGGCCAAATTATTCAAAATGGGTATAAATATTTTGATGTGGTTTGTCCAATGATTTATCCATCGCATTTTGCTTCGGGGTTTTTGGGCTATAAAAACCCGGCTAATTATCCTTATGAAGTTATAAGTTATTCAATGACTGAGGCTTTGAAACGTTTAGAAAATCAAACTTCTTCTTTAGCTTTGCTTCGGCCTTGGCTTCAGGTTTTTGATTTAGGAGCAAAATATGATAAAAAAATGATTGAGGCTCAAGTTCAGGCCGTGGAAGAGGTTTTGGGCAAAAGCAAATATTTTGGCGGTTATTTGTTTTGGGATCCAAAAAATGATTATTTAAGTTTATAAAATGAATGCTTATCAGTTAAAAATTTTAAATTTTGAAGGGCCAATAGAAAAACTTTTGGAATTAATTGAAGAAAAAAAACTTGAAATTAATCAAGTTAGCTTGGCTGAAGTTACTTTTGATTTTTTAAAATATATTGAAAAATTAAACGAACAAATTCAAGGCGAAGAAAACAAAAAAGAATATTTAACTATTTTATCTGATTTTATTGTGGTAGCCAGCCGCTTAATTTTTATTAAATCCAAGTCGCTTTTAAATTTAGAAAACGAAGAAGAAGAGCGGGAAATAAAAGATTTAGAAACGCGGCTTAAATGGTTTGGAGAATTCCGCCCGGCTTTAAAATTAATAAAAAATTTATGGCTAAAAAATTATATTTTTAGCCATCCTTATTTATGGAATAAAAAAATGCAAGCTAATGTTTTTTTTCCGGGAAATTTAAATGATGTAAATTTATTAACTAAAGCTTTGAGTGATATTTTTTCTGATGTTGAAACAATTTTAAAAGAAGAGCAAAAATTAGAAAAAACAATTATTTCTTTAGAAGAAAAAATGAAAAACATTTTAAAATTTTTTGAATTAATTCAAGAAACTAATTTTGAGGATTTAACTAAAAATGCGGATAAAAGCGAGTTAATTATAACTTTTTTGGCAATTTTGCATTTAGCCCGGGAAAGATTAATTTTACTTGAACAAAAAAGTCATTTTTCTGATATAATTATTAAAAAAAATGGATGAAAAAAATAATAATCAATTAGCCCAATTAGAAGCGTTTTTATTTGCGTATGGCGAGGCAATTAGTATTTTAAATATTGCTAAATATTTAAATTTAAGTTTGGAAGAAGCTGAAAAATTAATTTTAGATTACGAGCTTGAACTTCAAAACGAAAAGCGTGGATTAGTTATTTTAAAAAATAATGATTTAGTGCAATTAGGAACTAAACCAGAATATAGTTATTTAATTGAAGATTTAATTAAAAAAGATTTAGACGAGGATTTAACTCCAGCCAGTTTGGAAACTTTAAGCATTATTTTATATTTTGGGCCAATTTCCAGAAGTAAAATTGAATATTTGCGCGGCGTAGATTCTAGTTTTATTTTAAGAAGTTTGGTTTTGCGCGGACTGGTGGAAAGATTTCCAGATCCAAAATTTCCGCAAGCTTATTTATATGATGCTAGTTTTAAACTTTTAAGGCATTTAGGCATTACCAAAAAAGAAAATTTGCCAGATTATGAAAAATTTAAAAAATTAAATGAACAATTTGAAAAAGAAAAAGAAAGTGTTATTGTAGAAAATAGTCAAGCGGAAAATGGTTTGGTTGATTTAAATGAAGCTAATGATTTAAAGGAAAATCAAAGTTAAAGGGGGAGAATAAAATATTATAATTTAAATTAAAATGAATAATGTTAATTTTTTAAAATTATTATTTTTAGGAGTGTTTTTAATTTCAGTTTTAATTGGCAATCAAAATTATTATTCTAAAATTAATCAGGCTAATGTTTTAAATTCAAGAGCTTCAGCTAATTTAAAAAATAATATTTTAAACAATGAAGTTCAGGCAAATAATGAAGTTCAGACAAATAATGATTTCAATAAAATTAAGCAAACCAGCTTAAATAATTATCAAAATTTATCAAATAATAATTTAGAAAACAATAATGAAAATTATATTTTAAATGAAAAAATAAATCCGGCAATTTCTTCGGAAAATTTTAAGCCATATGTTTTTAAAATAAAAAATTTTAATGTAAATTTGCCCGAAGTATCAGCTCAAATTTTTTTAATTGCTGATTTAAAAAGCGGCCAAATATTGACCAGCAAAAATTTAGATAAAAAATGGCCAATAGCTTCTTTGACTAAACTGGTTACTTCAGTTTATGCCTTAAAAAATTTTGATCCTAAAACTAAAATAGTTTTAACTGAAAAAGATGTTTTGGTTTTAGACAGCGGCACAGAAAGCAATCAGCCCTTAAAAGCCGGGGAAAGCTATTATGTTTTAGATTTGGTTCGATGGATGATGCTGGCTTCGCGTAATGAAGCCGCAGAAGCTTTGGCTAATTATTTTGGCCGAGATAATTTTATTTTAGGAATGAATAATTTAGTCAAAGAATGGGGCTTAAACTCAACTTATTTTAAAGATCCAACTGGACTTTCAGCTGCTAATCAATCTAAAGCTGAAGATCTTTTTAAAATTGTTCAAAAAATATTTGAAAATTATCCTGAAGTTTTAAATATTTCAACTAAAAAAAGTTTAGTAGTGCGGGAATTAGAAAAAAATAATTTAAAAACAATATCTAATATTCATCCTTTTGCCGGGCAAGCTTATTTTTTAGGCGGAAAAACCGGATTTATTTCTGAATCAAAAGAAAATTTAGTTTCAGTTTTTAATTTTAAAAACAGGCCAATTTTAATTTTAGTTTTAGGTTCAAATGATCGAGCCAAAGATACCGAAATTCTTTTTGATTGGGTTAAATTAAATTTTGATACAGTCGGAAATTAAAAAAAATATGCAAAGCACACACGTTTTTTTAATCATTAGAAATTCATCGCTTTTAATTTTATCTTTTTTAGTGGCTTTAATTATCGCTCCATTTTTAATTAAATTATTATACAAATATCAAGCTTGGAAAAAAAAGCCGCGCGAAGAAACTTTTGGCGGAGAAAAAACTCCAATTTTTACTAGTTTACATGCTAAAAAAGAAACTACTGTGCCGCGAATGGGCGGGATTTTAATTTGGTTAACCGTAGGAATAATAAGTTTATTAGTTTATATGGCGGCAATATTTTTTCCTGAAAGTTTTGTGGCTAAATTAAATTTTGTTTCGCGTCGGGAAACTTGGCTGCCTTTGTTTACTTTAATTTCAGCTTCAATTTTGGGATTAACTGATGACCTTTTAGTTATTCGAAATAAGGGCAAATATGTTGGCGGCGGCATTAGGTTTAAAATCAGATTAGGATTAATATTTTTAATTGCTTTAATTGGAGCCTGGTGGTTTTATTTTAAATTAGGGTGGTCATCTATTTATATTCCATTTTATGGCAATTTGGAAATAGATGGTTTTTACCTTCCGCTTTTTATTTTAGTGGTAATTGCCACTTTTTCTTCCGGAATTGTTGATGGCTTGGATGGGTTATCAAGCGGAGTTTTAATTCCAATTTTTTTTGCTTTTGGCATTATTGCTTATACTCGCGGAGCTTATGATTTAGTTGGTTTTATAATTGTTTTAATTGGAGCATTAATAACTTATTTATGGTTTAATATTCCGCCGGCAAAATTTTATATGGGCGAAACTGGAATTATGGGGCTGACAGTTACTTTGGCAGTAATTGCTTTTTTAACTAATTCAGTTTTATTTTTGCCGATAATTGGTTTGGTGTTAGTTATAGAATCAGCATCGGTTATTATTCAATTAATTTCTAAGAAATTTTTTAAACGGAAAGTTTTTTTGTCCGCGCCAATTCATCATCATTTTCAAGCTTTAGGCTGGCCAGAATATAAAATTACAATGCGTTTTTGGATAATTTCCGGACTAGCAAGTTTAGTTGGTTTAACTTTGTTTTTTTTAGCTAAGTTTTGGTAAAATTAAAATATGAATGAAAAGATAAGCAAAAATATTTTTTTCATCAGCTTAATTTTTTTAACCTTAATTTTTTTAATTTTTAATACACCAAGGTAAGATTGCTTCGTCGTGGAATCTACCCAAAACCTAACTTGGTTATGGTTTTGGGCTTACGCTCACTTCTTGCAATGACGAGAGGGGCTGGTAAGATTGCCGTGCCTTCGGCTTGCAATGACGGAAGCAATTTTGAATTTTGACTTGTAATTTTAACTTTTGACTTTTGAAGCGGATAATGCATAATATTCTTAAGGTCGAAATACGATTAAATAATTCTAAATTAAATTACTATGCCTTACTTATGGATAGCGATAGGAATCGGAGCAGTTTTACTTATTTGGATTGTCGCGGTCTTTAATTCTTTGGTTAGTAAAAGAAATCGTGTCAAAAACGCATGGTCAGATATAGATGTTCAACTCAAAAGACGTTATGACTTGGTTCCAAATTTAGTTGAAACAGTAAAGGTTTACAAGGAATACGAGATGTCTGTTCTTGAAAACGTTACTAAGGCGAGAGCCAATGCGATGAATCAAGGTAGCAGTATAGCCGGTAGAGCGCAAGCTGAAAATATGTTGTCAGATGCTTTAAAAAGTCTATTTGCTGTTGCCGAAAATTATCCTCAATTAAAAGCATCGGAAAATTTTCAAAAGCTTCAAGATCAACTTATGTCTATTGAAAACGACATTCAATCAGCAAGACGGTATTACAACGCCGCAGTAAGAGAGTTGAACAATGCAGTTCAGGTTTTTCCAGCTAGTATTATTGCTAAAGTTTTTGGTTTTCAGCAAGCTGAATTTTTCGGTGTAGACGAAACCGAGAGAGGCGCAGTGAAAGTGTCGTTTTAAGATTTGATATGAAAATCAGGAGAATCAATGTCATCAGGAGTTTTATGATTGTCGGCGTTTTGCTGACGTTTTTTGGTTTTCATCCAGCAGTTCGAGCAGAGGCAGAGGCAATTAATAATTTTAAAGCCAACATAACCATTCAAAAAGATGGTTCTGTTTTTGTTACTGAAAATATTATTTATAACTTTGGTTCAAATCAAAAACACGGAATTTTTAGAGACATACCCCTAACGGCCGTAAATGGGCCGCAATTAAATATCAATGTTTATGGCGTCAATAATGAAGTTGGCCAACCTTATCAATATACTACCTCGATTACAAATAATGTTTTACGAATTAAAATCGGTGACCCCAATGTGCTCGTCACTGGTATCAAAACATACGTTATCAGCTATCAAGTTTATAATGCAATCCGAACATTTAACGATCACGACGAATTGTACTGGAACGTTACTGGAAACCAGTGGCCGGTAGCGATTCAAAACGCAAATGCCTCAGTTGTTCTGCCAGATGCGTCTATATCCAATGTCAGAATGGATTGTTTTACCGGACCGCAAGGCAGCACTCAAAAAAATTGTACTTTTAATCAAAGTGGTTCAAATGTTAATTATTCCACAACACAACCTCTCAATGTTAATGAAGGCTTAACGATTGTTCTCGGCTTTCCTTTAGGATACATAGATAACACTTATATGCCGCCACAACAAACTTATTCTATACCTAATACATCAACCCCGAATATCAATTTTGGATTTTTGTTTTTCCTAATCTTTATTTTGGTGATCGTAATACCAATTACATGGCTAGTCAAAAGAACTAAGCCAAAACCAGTTATTCCAAGCGAATTAAGAAGTCAGCCGGTAGTTGTCGAATATAATCCTCCTGATAATTTGACTCCGATTGAAATAGGGACACTCCTAGATCGCCGAGTAGACATTACGGATATTTCATCGGTCATTATGGACTTAGCCGTTAGGGGTTACATTAAAATTCGATATACGGCTCAGGAGATTCGGTTTTGGTCGGGCAAAAAAGATTTTGAACTTATCAAACTCAAAGATGGAGCTGATTTAGTCCACCCCGCAGATAAAATAATTTTTGAATTATTATTTAGTAACCGCGATAGCGTGAAGTTAAGCGATTTGATAGAACAAAAAACAACTTTCCAATCAGACATTAAAAAAATCCAAAAAAATATAGAACAACATTTATACAACGAAGGATATTTTGATCAAGCCTCAGAGAACAAGTTGAAAAAACTAAAAACTTTCGTCACAACTGTTATTTTATTCATTGGATTTTTTATATCCAAAATTTTTCTAAGCGGATTTGAGTTCATATTCATCGCCTTATTTGTAGGAATTGTCATAGTTCTTTCTGTAATGATGGTAAAATTATCTCATAAGCTAACATCAAAAGGAATTTCTACTCTCCGAAAAATTTTAGGATTTAGAGAATTTTTGCAATTAACCGAAAAAGATAAACTTCAACTGCTTAATGCTCCAGAGCTGCAGCCGGAGATGTTTGAAAAGTTTTTGCCCTACGCGATGGTTTTAGGCGTTGAAGATAAATGGGTTCAAAAATTTGAGGGGATTTATAATGCAATTCCAAATTGGTATGAAGACCCCACGATGAACAGGTTTAACAGCTATGCACTCACGCATAATCTAAAGCTATTTAATAGTTCCTTCAATCAAGTTTTTAATATTACCTCTCCACGATCGAGCAGTGGATTTGGTGGAGGTTCCTCTGGCGGTGGATCTGGTGGAGGAGGTGGAGGTAGTTGGTAAAATTTGCAATTCACACACAACAAGGCGAGCGAAGCCGAAGCCAGCGGCGGGCGGGAAGATTCATTCTTGGTCCGTATTCTCATCAAATTAAGTTCGTATTTTAACTAAAAGGTAACGTCAATCAAAAAGATACTAGTTCATCAATCTTTTTAAGAAGATTACAAAGGATTAAAAGATACTATTTACTAGTTTGATTATTTTGATATAATATTTTAATAATATTTATTCATAAAACTATGCAAAAAAAGGATTACTATAAAATTTTAGGGGTAAGCAAAAATGCTTCAGATGAAGAAATTAAAAAAGCTTATCGTAAATTAGCGCATCAATATCATCCGGATAAGCCGGGCGGAGATGAAAAAAAATTTAAAGAAATAAATGAAGCTTATCAGGTTTTATCTGATAAGCAAAAAAGAAAGCTTTATGATCAATATGGAACTGCAGAACCATTTGGTCAAGGTTTTGGAGCGAGTCAAGCTGGCTGGGATTTTTCTAATTTTGATTTTGGAGGGTCCTGGTCTGGAACAGATTTTGGAGACTTGAGTGATTTATTTGAAAGTTTTTTTGAAGGTTTTGGCGCAAGGCCAAAAAGGCCAGTTTATAATCGCGGTGCGGATTTAGAAACGACTTTGGAAATTTCCTTAGAAGAAGCTTTTTTTGGAACAACCAAAGAATTAAATATTAAAACTTTTGTAAAATGCGATGTTTGCAATGGTCAAGGCGGAGATCCATCTTCTGGAGTAAAAACCTGTACAACTTGTAATGGTCGGGGCGAAATTAAAGAGCAACAAAAAACATTTTTTGGTGTATTTTCGCAAATTAAAACTTGTCCAATTTGCCGCGGCGCAGGCAGTATTCCAGTAAAATTATGTTTTAAATGCAATGGTTCTGGAAAAATAAAAGGCGAACGTAAAGTTAAAGTTGAAATTGCTCCAGGAATTGCAAATAATCAATTAATTAAAATTAAAGATATGGGTGAAGCTGGCGAGCGCGGAGCTGGCAGTGGAGATTTATATGTTCGAATTAAAATAAAACCCCATCCGGTTTTTGATCGGGCTGGCGATGATTTAATTGTTAAAAAAGAATTAAACATTTATGATTTGCTTTTAGGTAAAAAAATTGAAATTCCAACAATTTCTGGCGGTAAAATTAATATTGAAATTCCGGAACATTTTAATTTAAAAGAAAAATTAAAAATTCCGGGCGAAGGAATGCCAAAACTGCATTCTTATGGCCGGGGAGATTTATTAGTTGATTTTATAGTTAAAGCCCCTAAAAAAATAAGCGGTAAAATTAAAAAAATTTTAGAAGATGAATTAAACAAATAAAAATGAAATTAGCTTTATATCGCAAATATCGTCCTAAAAATTTTTCTGAAATTTTAGGTCAGGAAACTAATGTTTTGATTTTAAAAAACGCGGCAATTCAAAATAAAATTGGGCATGCTTATATTTTTTATGGTTCGCGCGGTACTGGCAAAACCACCACGGCTAGAATTTTGGCTAAAGTTTTAAATTGCGAAAAAAGAGTTAAAGATGAAAATTTTAGAAAATTAGGCGAGCCGTGCAATGAATGTAAAAGTTGTTTGGCCATAGATAATAATTCTTCTTTTGATGTAATTGAAATTGATGCGGCTTCAAATCGCGGCATTGATGAAATTAGAAATTTAAAAGAAGGAATTAAAACCAGCCCTTCTTTAGGCCGATATAAAATTTATATTATTGATGAAGTGCATATGTTAACTGGCGCGGCTTTTAATGCTTTGCTTAAAACTTTAGAAGAACCGCCAGAGCATGCAGTTTTTATTTTAGCTACTACGGAATATGAAAAATTGCCAGCAACCATTGTTTCTCGCGCTCAAAGATTTTTATTTAAAAAGCTTTCTAGTTTAAAAATTTTAGAAAAATTAAAAGAAATTAAAACTAAAGAAAAAATAAATATTGACGATGAAGCTTTAGAATTAATTGCTCGGGCAGCAGAAGGAAGCGTGCGCGATGCTGAATCAATTTTAGATCAACTTTCATCTTTCCCGGAAAAAATTACTTTAGAAATAGCTGAAGAATTAATTGGTCGGGTAAGTTTAAAAGTTGTAGATAAATTATTAAGCTTTATTTTAAAAAATGATTTAGCCGGAAGCTTGGAATATGTTCGGGCTTTAGCTGAAGAAGGTTATAATCCCAGTCAAATTGTTAAAGATTTAATTGCTTATTTTAGAAAAGTTATTGTTTTAAATATCAATCCGGAATTTGAAAATGTTTTTCGCGACGATTTTACTTTAGAAGAATTAAAACAAATGAGCGCTTTGTCTAAATTAGTTAATTTGAACAAACATATTGTATTTTTAAAATCATTAATTCGAGCTTATTCTGAAATAAGATATAGCCCTTTTGGCTTTACTCCTTTAGAAATTGCTTTAATTGAAAATTTAAAATAGTTATCGATTTTTTAAATGAAAACTATATAATTAGTTTTGTTATACGTTAGTTTTATTAAATGTTGAGATCAAATCAATTTGTTATGTAGGAGTAATATTTTATAATTTACAACATTCTAACATTCTGCAGAATGTTAGAATGTTTTTAACGCCAATATATCAATGTAAGATTGTTTTCTTTGACGCTTCAGGGTCATAATAATGATTCTTTTTTGTCATCGCAAGCCCCAACGAAGTTGGGGCCCCGAAGAGTCGGGGTAAACTGTGGCGATCTTACATTGATGTCTTAAAATTAAAAACGAAAAACGCAAAAGGAAAAAATGAATTTTGAATTTTTAATTTTTAATTTTGAATA
>JBMFRD010000020.1:0-11237 GCA_049968295.1 Minisyncoccia bacterium | reverse complement strand
CTTTCAATTGCTTCAATAATTTTTTCTTGATCTAAACCCTTTTCATCTGCAACCTGCCTAACAACCTTTGATAAATCTTTAATATTAATCATTTTTTTATTATATAAAAAAATCCGCTCTACAGCGGAAGACCTTTAAAATTTAAATTATATTATACTTTATCTATTTTAAAATGTCAAATTTTTTAAAAATATAAGACAATACTAATATAAAATCACCTCGTCTCTCTGATTTCTTTGGTCTCACAATGACAGCAAAAAATAAAAATTAAAAACTAAAAGCGCAAAAGGAAAAATAAGAATTTTAAATTAATAATTTAAATATAAATTCCAGATTCTATTTTCTACTTTCTAGATTCTAGATTCTTTTTATTATTTTGCGTTTTACGTTTTTAATTTTGCATTTTTTACGTTTTGAATTTGAGCGAAGCGAATGTAAGATTGCTTTGCCCAAAACTTTGAGGTTAAAATGCTAGATGATTCTATAAAATAATTAACTCTCTTTTTAAATTTTTTGTATCTAAAATTGCAAAGGTTGGTTTATAAAAAATACCAGCTAAATTTCCGGGATTCAAAATAATGGTTTGATTAATTTTTTCTTCCCAAGGGCGATGAGTGTGACCATAAAATACAAAATCAAAATTATTATTTTCTACTAATTTTTTTGCTATATCTGGAAAATGAGTTAAACCAATTTTTAAGTTATTTAAAACAATTTTTCCAAATTCATCAAATATGCTTAATTTTTGATTATTGTTTTCTTTTAAAAATTTATTAAACAATTTTTCGTCATCGCCGTTGCCTAAAGATAAAAATATTTTTTGATTAAAATTTTCAATTATTATTTTTAAAGTTTCAATGCTTAAAACATCCCCACAATGAATTAAAGCGCTTACTTTGTTTTGTTTTATTAAAGTAAGCGCTTTAATTAAATTAGTTATATTATCATGTGTATCAGAAATAATAGCTATTTTCATTAAACCAACTAAAGCATTTTAATTTCAATATCAACTCCAGCTGGCAAACTTAAATGCGATAAGGCATCAACAATTTTTTGATTAGGATTTATAATATCAATTAATCTTTTATGTATTCTTAATTCAAATTGTTCTCTAGAATTTTTATGCACAAAAGTTGAACGATTTACAGTATAACGTTTAACCTCAACCGGCAAAGGAATTGGCCCAATAAATTGAGCATCATTTCTTTCAATAGTTTCTATAATTTGATGTGTTGAATTATCAATTAATTTATGATCGTAAGCTTTAATTTTTAATCTTAATTTTTGATTAATTTCCGGTTTTTTTTCAGCCATAAATTTAAGCTATTTCAATTTATTTAATGATTTTAGTTACAACTCCGGCACCAACTGTTTTTCCGCCTTCGCGAATTGCAAATCTTTGTTTTTCTTCCAAAGCTACTGGAGCAATAAGTTTAATGGTAAGTTTAACCGTATCGCCTGGCATAACCATTTCCATTCCTTCTGGTAAAATAACTTCGCCAGTAACATCAGTAGTTCGAATATAAAATTGAGGTTTATATCCTTTGAAAAATGGAGTGTGCCTTCCGCCTTCTTCTTTGGACAAAACATAAACCTCAGCCTCGAAATCAGTATGTGGAGTAACGCTTCCTGGTTTTGCTACTACCTGACCTCTTTCTACATCTTCTTTTTTCAAACCACGAAGCAAAATACCAACATTATCTCCAGCTAAACCCTCATCTAATACTTTTTGAAACATTTCAATGCCAGTAACTACTGTTTTTTGAGTTGGTCTTAATCCTACAATTTCAACTTCTTCATTTACTTTAATTCTTCCTCTTTCAACTCTACCAGTAACCACTGTTCCTCGTCCCTCAATTGAGAAAATATCTTCAATCGGCATAAGAAATGGTTTGTCTAAGTCTCGAACTGGCTCTGGAATATAATTATCCAAAGCTTCAACTAAATCTAAAATACATTTAGCATCTGGATGATCAGCTGAAGGAGCATTTAAAGCTTTCAAAGCTGATCCACGAATAATTGGAACTTCGTCTCCAGGAAATTCGTATTTTTTCAATAATTCTCTTACTTCAGATTCAACCAAATCAACTAATTCTGGATCATCAACCATATCAACTTTATTTAAAAATACAATTATTGCTGGCACGCCTACTTGTCTGGCTAAAAGCACATGCTCTCTGGTTTGAGGCATTGGACCATCAGTAGCTGCAACTACTAAAATTGCACCATCCATTTGAGCAGCTCCAGTAATCATGTTTTTAATATAATCTGCGTGTCCTGGAGCATCAATATGAGCATAGTGACGTTTTTCACTTTCATATTCAGAATGATGCAAAGCAATAGTAATACCTCGAGCTTTTTCTTCTGGAGCATTATCAATTTGATCAACCGACTCTTCTTTTTTAGCTAAACCTTTCATATGTAAAACGTGAGTAATTGCCGCAGTTAAAGTGGTTTTACCATGATCAACATGACCAATTGTTCCTACGTTTACATGCGGTTTACCACGTACGAATTTTTCTTTTTCTGCCATATTTTTTTAAAAGATTTTAAATAAAAATAATTCGACCAAAATTTTAATATAATTTATTTTACTTAATTTAAAATAAATGTCAACAATAATTATTTTTTACGTCCATCAATAATTAATTGAGCAATATTTGCAGGCATGATTTCATAATGATCAAATTCCATATTAAAAGTTCCACGTCCTTGGGTTAAAGAACGAAGTTGAGTTGCATATCCAAACATTTCTGCTAAAGGCACTTTAGCATCAATAATTTTAGTATTCATTCTATCGTTTAAAGCTTCAATTTTTCCTCGTCTTGAATTTAAATCGCCAGTAATTTCTCCCATAAATTCCTGAGGAATAATAACTTGTACTTTCATAATTGGCTCAAGTAAAACTGGCTTAGCTTGACGAGCTGCTTCTTGAAAAGCAATTGAACCAGCAATTTTAAAAGCTAATTCCGAAGAATCAACTTCATGAAAAGAACCATCATACAAAGTAACTTCAACATCCACCACTGGATAACCAGCTAAAATTCCTTTATCCATTGCTTCGCGTACTCCTTTTTCAACTGCTGGAATAAATTCTGATGGAATAATACCACCTTTAATTGCATCAATAAAAACAAAGCCCTTGCCTCTTTCTAATGGTTTAACTTTTAGCCAAACATGGCCATATTGACCACGACCACCGCTTTGACGAATATATTTTCCTTCAGCTTCAGCTGAAGCAGTTATTGTTTCTTTATAAGCTACTTGCGGCCGGCTAACATTAGCTTCAACGTTAAACTCTCTTTTCATTCGATCAACAATAATTTCCAAATGCAACTCACCCATTCCTTGAATAATTGTTTCTCCAGTTTCTTCGTCGCCTTTAACTCTAAAGGTTGGATCTTCTTCGGCTAATTTTTTCAAAGCTAATCCCATTTTTTCCTGATCAGCTTTAGTTTTTGGCTCAATTCTAACTCCAATAACTGGTTCTGGAAATGTTATTTTTTCTAAAACAATAGGACTATTTGGATCACACAAAGTATCGCCAGTAGTTGTATTTTTTAAACCAACAATAGCCGCAATTTCTCCAGCATAAATTTCTTTCACTTCTTCACGTTGATTAGCGTGCATTCTTAAAATTCGTCCAACTCGTTCTTGCTCGCCTTTAGTAGCATTTAAAATATAAGAGCCTTGTTTTAATACGCCGGAATAATTTCTAAAATAAGTTAAAGATCCAACATAAGGATCGCTTGCAATTTTAAAAGCCAAAGCAGTAAAAGGTTCCTCGTCTGATGCCTTGCGACAAATTTGTTCATTGGTTTTTGGATTAGTGCCGCAAACTGGAGGTAAATCAAGCGGGCTTGGCAAATAATCAATTACTGCATCTAAAACAAATTGCACTCCTTTGTTTTTTAAAGAAGATCCACATAAAACCGGAACTAATTTATTTTCTAAAGTAGCCTTACGCAAAACCTTTCTTAATTCACTAATTTCAATTTCTTTGCCTTCCAAATATTTATTTAAAAGCTCGTCATCATTATCAACTATTTTTTCAATAATTTTATGTCGATATTCTAAAACTTTTTCTTTTAAATTATCTGGAATTGGAACTTCGACAACACGTTCGCCATGTTCACCGTGAAATTCAAAAGCTTTATTTTCTAATAAATCAATTATTCCTGAAAAATTACTTTCACTACCAATTGGAAGTTGCAACGGCAAAGCATTTGGAGTTAATCTTTCATAAATTGAATTTAAAGCTTTTTCAAAATCAGCGCCCATGCGATCTAATTTATTAATAAAACAAATTCTTGGAACATTATATTCATCAGCGTATCGCCAGTTTGTTTCAGATTGAGGTTCAACTCCAGCCACGCCATCAAAAACAACAACTGCTCCATCTAAAACTCTTAATGATCTTTTAACTTCTACTGTAAAATCAATATGTCCCGGAGTGTCAATAAGGTTAATTCTATATTCTTGATCTTTATTTCCTTTTTCACGAGTTAATATCCAAAAACAAGTTGTTGCAGCTGAGGTAATAGTTATTCCTCTTTCTCTTTCTTGTTCCATCCAGTCCATAATTGCTGTGCCTTCATGCACTTCTCCAATTTTATGCGAAACTCCAGTATAAAAAAGAATTCTTTCAGAAGTTGTAGTTTTCCCAGCATCAATATGCGCAATAATTCCTATATTTCTTGTTTTTTCTAATGGATATAGTCTAGGCATAGTTTTTTAAAAATAATTTTTGACCAATTTTTTGCGCAGATTGATGCGGGAAAGGGGTCGGGAAAACGGAAGTTTTCCCGTAGGGGAAAATAGGAGCGAAGCGTAGCGAAGCGACGTAAGAAACCGCAAGGTTTCTTAGGAGCCCGAAGGGCGACGCATCAATATGCGCAATAATTCCTATATTTCTTGTTTTTTCTAATGGATATAATCTAGGCATAGTTTAAAATAATTTTAATATTTAAAATTTAATGAATAATAACGACTCTAAATTATTTTGTTTTTAAAAAATGAGCAAAAGCGCGATTAGCTTCTGCAACTTTATGCATATCTTGTTTCTTTTTAACTGCTCCACCTTCATTTTTATATGCAGCAATTAATTCTTCAGCTAATTTTATATGCATTGGCTTTCCTTTTTTGTCTCGACTGGCAGCAATAATCCATTTCGCTCCTAAAACAAATTTTCTTTCGGGTCTAACTTCAATTGGAATTTGATAACTTGCTCCACCAATTCGTCTTGAAACAACTTCTAACATTGGAGATGCATTTGCAATTGCTTTTTCAAAAATTTTAACCGGATCTTCTTTGGTCTCTTTTTCAATTAAATCAAAAGCTTTATAAAGAATTTTTTCAGCAATAGATTTTTTGCCATCTTTCATTAAATAATTAATAAATCTAGAAACATCAATTCTATTATACCGGGCATCAGGTTTATGTTCTTTTTTATAAATTCTTTTCCTACGCATTTATTTATTCTTTTGGTTTTTTAGCTCCATATTTAGACCTTTGTTGTTTTCTACCCTCAACTCCGCTAGTGTCATAAACTCCTCTTACTATATGATAACGAACACCGGGAAGGTCTTTTACTCTTCCACCTCTAACTAAAACAATAGAATGTTCCTGAAGATTATGGCCTTCGCCCGGAATATAAGCCGTAATTTCCATACCATTAGTTAAACGAACTCTGGCAACTTTTCTTAAAGCTGAGTTTGGTTTTTTAGGAGTTGTAGTAAAAACTTTTAAACAAGTTCCACGTTTAAAAGGTGAAGGAGAAAAAACAGGTCTATTTTTAATAGTATTAAAATAAAAAGACAAAGCTGGCGATTTGCTTTTTTCTTTTATTTTTTCTCTGCCCTTTTTTAATAATTGATTAATTGTTGGCATATCTTTAATTAAAATTTTAATCAGAATAAAAAACGCTCTTTAGCGTTTTATTTATTTTAAACTAAAAAAAAGACCTTGTCAAAATATTTTTTAAATTTAAGCATTTTCCGGATTAGCCTCTTCTTTTACCTCATTAACTTGATTTTCGGTTTGATTTTCTTCTGGTTTTTGACTTAATTCTGGTTGATTTGCTGAATTTTCTAAATTTTTATCTTTGTTTTTGTCTTTGGTTTTTATTTTAATTTTAGGTCCAGAAAGAATTTTGTGCGTAACTAATAAATTAAAAACCGTTGGAGTAATTTGCGCTCCATTTTTTAACCAGTAATCCAATCGTTCTTTTTTAATTCCGAAATTTTTAGTTATTGGATTATAAAATCCAATATCATCTATACTTTTACCATCTCTTTTAGACCGCCTTTCAGCTATAACAATTCTAAAAGCCGGTTGATGTTTTCTCCCTACTCTTTTAAATCTAATTTTTAACATAGAATGTATAATATATTAAAAATAATTAAAAATCAAGAAAAATTAATTTTCTAACTTTAATGAAACAATTTTTGAAGTTTCATCATCCCCTAAAGTTACTCCATAAATTATATCTGCTTCTTCCATTACAGCTCGATTATGAGTAACAATAATAAATTGAGTTTTAGAGGAAAATTCTTTAAGCATTTTTGCAAATTTTTTGGCGTTGCGTTCGTCAAGCATCGCATCAATTTCATCTAAAACCAAAAATGGCGGAGGTGAAACTGAAATAATCGCAAACAAAGCCGCAATACCAATTAAACTTCTTTCTCCTCCAGATAAAACATCTAAAGAGGTTAATTTTTTCATCGGAAGTTTAATATCAATTTCTATTCCTTTTTCATTAGAATCTTCTTCGTTTTCATTGTTTTGATTTTGATTTTCGTTCTGATTTAATTTATTTTCATTTAAATTGTCCTGATTATTTTTGCTTTTTAAAGAAACTAATTTTAGTTTAGCTTGGCCGCCGCCAAACATAGCTTTAAAAAATTTATCAAATTCTAAATTAATTTTTGTAAAAGCTTTTCCAAATTCATCTTCTATTTTTAAATTTAATTCTTTAATTAAGTTATTTAAATCTAAACTGGCTTGCTCTAAATCTTTAAGTTGATTCTCTAAAAAAGAATATCTTTCTTCGGTGTCTTTAGCTTCTTTAAGCAAAGATTCATCAATATCGCCGATTGCTGCTAATTCTCCTCTTAATTTTAAAATTTTTCTTTCTAATTCTTCTAAATTTAAATTATTAAATTCAATTTCTTTAATATTTTCAAAATCATTTGGATCGCAATTAAATTGCCGAACTTGATGTCGCCAATCCGAAATTTTAAGTTCTAATTTTTCTTTTTCAAAAATTAAATTTTGATATTGATGTTCCCATTTTTCAAATTCGCTTTCAGCTAATCTTAATTTTTGAACCGCATCTTTAAACAAAGAGTAAAAATTATCTTGACTTTTTAATGTTTCATTTTCTTTATTTTTTAATAAACTTATTTGCTGATCTAAATTTTTTAAATCTTGATTTATTTTTTCCAGTTCTTTTTTAACTTCTAAATATTCTTCGTTTTCATTTTTTTCAGCTTTAAATATTTTATCTATATCTTTTAAAACTTCTTGAATAATTACTTTAGTTTTATTTTCTTCTAAATTATTATTAATTAAATCTGACAATTTTGATTTTATTTTTAAAATTAAATCTAAAAGTTGATCAGTATTTAAATTTTCTCCAGAAGACAATTTTTGATTATTTAATTTTTCCAGATGAAATTCTAATTTAACAATTTCTTTTTGCAAATTATTTTTTTGATTCATTAAATTTTCAATTTGCAGTTTAATTTCTTTTAATTCTTCTCTTTCTTTAGGTTGATTAGCTTCAATTTCTTTTAAATATTTTTCAGCTTGATGCTTATTATTTATTAAATTTTCTTTTAGATTTAAATGGTTTTTAATTTCTAAATCAATTTTTAATAATTCGGCGTTAATTTTTTGAAAACTGCTTCCAAAAAAAACTTTTAAATTTTGATTTAATTCTTCTTCTAATAAGCCTCTTTTTTCCCACTTTGAAGTTTGACGTTTTAAAGAACGAAGATGCGGCAAAATTTCATCAATTAAAGCCCGAACTTTATCTAAATTAATTTTAGTATTTTTAAGTTTACGTATGGCTTCATTTTTTTTAAGGCGATATTCTTTTAATCCTAATGTTTCTTCAATCATTTCGCGGCGCTCATCTAAAGAAGCGCGGACAAACCTATCGCTATTGCCTTGAGTAATAACAATCATTCCTTGGGTTCCCAACCGAGCCTTAGCTAAAAAATCAATTAAATCTTTTAATCTAATTTCTGATTTATTTAAATAATAAAAACTATTTCCGTCTCTTGAAACTTCGCGGCTTAAAGTTATTTCTGAATAATCTAATGGAAAAAATTTATTTTTGTTTTCAAAATATAAAGTTGCCCGAGCCAAACCCATTCTTGGCTTTTTAGAACTGCCGGCAAAAATTAAATCATCACTTTTTGCACCACGTAAATTTTTTGCTTCTCTTTCGCCTAATAACCACCGAATAGCATCAATAATGTTTGATTTGCCGCTGCCATTTGGCCCAACAATAGCTGTGATTGGTTTTGGAAATTCCAAAACTGTTTTTTCAGCAAAAGATTTAAAACCAACCAATTCTATTTTTTTTAAAAGATTAGCCATTATTTTTTTTAGATTTATTTATGTAATTTAAATCTTCTAAAGCTTTCTTTGCCGCTTGCATTTCAGCTTCTTGTTTAGAGTCACCACTTCCACTGGCAATCAAATCGTCTCCAAAAAAAACTCCAACTTCAAAACTTCTTTTATGTGCCGGGCCAGATTCACTTAAAACTTCGTATTTTGGAGTTAATTTTAATTTTTCCTGAATAATTTCCTGTAATTTGCTTTTAGCGTCTTTATAAGTTTTATTTTTTAAAACCTCATCTAAACTTTTAATTACAAATTTTTCTATAAATTTTTTAGCTGCTTCTAAATTTTTATCCAAATAAATTGCACCAATTAAAGCTTCAAAAGCATTAGCTAAAATAACGTCCCAAGCTCGCGTTGTATCTTTTTTTTCGCCTTTAGAAGTCAAAATAAATTTATCTAAATTAATTTGACGAGCAATTTTTGAAAGATTTTGATAGTTAACCAAAGCGGCTCTAAGCATTGTTAATTTACCTTCGTCATAGTTAAGATATTTTAAAAAAAGAAATTCAGTAATAATTAATTCTAAAACCGCATCGCCTAAAAATTCTAAACGTTCATTATGTTTTAATTCCCAATTACGATTTTCGTTTAAATATGAACGATGAGTTAAAGCTTCAAATAAAAGTTTTTTATTTTTAAATTTAAAACCAATTTTATTTTCAAGCTCTTCAAACATATTTGCTAATTAATTTTAATTTCACCAGACTTAATTTTATCATAAATATTGCCCAAAACCCCATTTATAAATTTTAAAGAATTTTCGCCGCCAAAAGCTTTAGCTAATTCCATAGCTTGATCAATAGCGACCTCATAAGGAATTTCATTATGATCAGGATATAATAATTCATAAACTCCAATCCGTAAAATATTTCTATCGATAAGATGAGTTTTTTCAAGCGGCCAATTATTTAAAAATTTTGAAATTAAACCGTCTATTTCTTTTAAATGCTTTAAAATTCCATCTAATAATTTCCAAGCAAATTCAGGTTCGTCAATTCCCGGCGCAAATTCAGCCAAATTTCTTTCTAAAATAGAAATTAAATCTTTCTTTTTATTAAAAAAATCCCATTCATAAAGCGACTGGAGTATTACTGCCCTTATTAAATGCCTAGTAGCCATAATAAATTATTTTCCGCACTGCTTACAAATTTTATGCGGCAATTTTGGCCCGCCGCAATTTGAACAAACCAAAAGCTTTTGCTTTTTTAAAGCTAAGTGCGATCTTCTTCGGCCTACTTTGCTTTTAGAATGATGTTTTACTGGTACTCCGCCCATAGTGTTTTTATCTTAATAAATTTTTAAATAAAGGTCAAACGATGAACCAAACTTGGGCCATATTTTTTAATTAGACTCAAATGAAGTTTTGTGCCATAACCTTTGTGTTTTTCAAATAAATAAGCGGGGTATTTTTTGGATAATTGCTGCATATATTTATCTCTTTGAATTTTAGCCATAATTGAAGCAATTTTAATAGCAGTATATTTTGCATCGCCCCGAATAATTGTTTTTGCATTTAAAAAATGTAATTTTTGATAATCTTTTGATTTTATAAAAAGCCCGCCATCTAAAAAAATCTTAGTATTTTTAAGATTAATTTTATTTTTTTTAAAAATTTTATTTAAAGCTAAAAAAGCGCCTAAATTAGAAGCGTTAGAAATATTAATTTTATCTATTTTTTGAGGAGAAATTTTAGAAATTGCAAATTTAATTTTTAAATTGGTTAAATATTTATACCACAAAAATCTTTTTTTTAAATTTAATTTCTTAGAATCAAATAATTTTCCTAATTTTTTATTTTTAATTTTAAAATTTTTAGGAATTAAAACCGCGCAAACAAAAACCGGACCAGCCAAAGACCCTCTGCCAACTTCATCTATGCCAATAATATATTTCATAAATATAATTATAAATTTTAAAAATAAAAAGCAAATTAAATAAAAAACGTATAACCGCAATGAGACTTCAAAGTATTTAAAACAACCCTACGTTCAATTTACTCAAATTCAAAAAAAGCAAAACTAAAAATGCAAAATGAAAAACAAAAAAGAATCTAGAAAGTAGAAAATAGAATCTAGAATTTATATTTAAATTATTAATTCAAAATTCTTATTTTGAGTTTTGCGCTTTTCGTTTTTAGCTTTTGTGTTTTTTATCATTGCAGGTCAAAAGTCATCATAGCAAAGCAACTTAACAAAGCCGAATATTTCTTAAAGGAGTTTCTTAAGCAGGAATCGTCAAATTGTGCCCGGGGTGGGACTTGAACCCACACGCCATAAAATGGCCAGGAGCCTCAGTCCTGCGCGTATACCAATTCCGCCACCCGGGCTTAACTAAATATTATCTTAAAAAATAAAAAATTCAAAAAAATATTTTTTATTTAAATAATTTTATTTTGTGCCTCCGGGAGGATTTGAACCCCCAATTCGTGGTCCGAAGCCACGCGTGATATCCGTTTCACCACAGAGGCATAAAATAATTTTACACCTTAATATCTTTTTTATGCAAATTAAAAAGTTAAATTTTAGATTATTTAGATTATTAAAAAAATTGTGCAATTATTATACCAAGTTAGAACCTATTTCCAAAACAAATGATGTCGCACG
>JBMFRD010000019.1:5202-11488 GCA_049968295.1 Minisyncoccia bacterium | reverse complement strand
CTTGAGTTTTTAATTCTGAAATTTCTAATTCTAAATTTTCAATTTCTTTTTTATATTTTTCAATTTCTTGTTTAATTTTAGAAATATTTTCTAAAATTTCATATTCAGATTCAAATTTTTCAAATTTAGATTTAGATTCAAAATTTTGTTTTTCAAAATTCATCGTAATAATTCTTTTATTTTATTAATAATAATTATTGGATTGCCTCGACCTTTTAATTTAGCCATTGTTTTGCCAACTAAAAATTGAATGGCTGATTCTTTTCCTTTTTTATAATCTTCCACTGCGGATTTATTTTCTAAAATAACCTCTTTTATTATTTTATACAAATATTCATCATCGGTCAAGGTTTGCATATTTTCAGTTTTTAAAATTTCTTCTGGGTCGCGTCCAGTGTTAAAAATAATAGCTAACATATCTTTTGCCTGCCGACTACCAATTTTTTCTTCTAAAATTAAATCAATTAATTTGGCTAATTTCGATGAATTTACTTTTCCGGCTAAAATTAATTTTGTTTCGGTTTCTATAAAATTTTCATTATTATTATTAAGCAGTCCAACTAAATCAGTGGTTAAATAATTATATAATAAACCAATTGGGTTTTTACTTAATTTATTTTCATTATCAGCAATATATTGTTTTAATTCTGAAACTGCTTCTTCAAAAAAATCAGCCATTAATTTATTTTGAATTAAAACTTCAGCTTGTTTATTTGGCATATTATATTCGCGATCAAATCTTTCTAATTTTTGTTTTGGTAGTTCTGGCAATGTTTTTTTCAAAAAATCTATATCAAAAACATTGGTTTCAAAAGATGGTAAATCCGGTTCCGGAAAATAACGATAATCATGCGCTTCTTCTTTAAGTCTTTGGCTAAATGTTTTTTGGCTAACTTCATCCCAACCTCTTGTTTCTTGAATAATACGTTCTCCTTTTTTTAATAAATTAATTTGTCTTTGAATTTCATAATCAATAGCCGCGGCTAAAGCCCGAAAAGAATTAATATTTTTTATTTCAACTTTTGTGCCCATATTAATACTAATATTTGCTTCCAAGCGCATATGTCCTTTTTCCATATCAGCATCTGAAACATCTAAATAACGTAAAATTAATTGTAAGTCTTCGCCAAACCGACGCGCTTCTTCAGCTGATTTAATATCCGGTTCAGTAACTAATTCCATTAACGGCACTCCGGCCCGATTAAAATCAACTAAAGATTCTTGAGATTCATTGTCGTGAATTAAAGTTCCAGTATCTTCTTCTAAATGTATTCTTCTAATTCTAATATTATTTAATTTTCCGCCTAAAACCAATGGTTGATCATATTGTGAAATTTGATAACCTTTTGGCAAATCTGGATAAAAATAATTTTTACGGTCAAATTTTGTAATTTTTGAAATTTCACCTTCTAAAGCTAAACCAACCATAATAACTTTACGCACTGCTTCTTGATTTATAGTTGGAAGTGTGCCGGGATGAGCCAAGCAAATTGGGCAAACAAAAGTATTAGGACTGACGCCATCCGGATTATTTGGGCAAGAACAAAACATTTTGGTTTTGGTTTTTAATTCGGAATGAATTTCCAGCCCAATTGTTGGTTTATAATTTTCCATTATTTTATTTAATTAAATTTTTTAAAATTTGCCAAATTTTTTGATGAATTTCTTCTGGCGTTAAAATTTTGTCATTTAAAAAACACTCAACTAATTTAAATTCTTTTGGATATAATTTTTGAAGCTCCAAATAAACTTTTTCAGCTTGTTTTAAATATTTTAAATCAGCTTCATGAATATCTTTTTTGGCGCCTAAAAGATATTCTCTTTTCCCTTTTTGACTAACTAATTTTTGAGCTATTTTTGCGGGTAAATGCAAAATTATATTTAAATTTGGTCGGGGAATATTTAAAATATTGTGTTCAAAATTTAATACCCAATTAAAAAATTTTTTTCGCTCGCTTTTAGATGCAATTTTTGCGCCTTGATGTCCTAAATTTGAAGCCACATAACGATTAGAAACAATTAAATAGCCAGATTCTAACCATTCTTTAATTTTTTTTGAAACATCAAAACGATCTAAAGCATAAAAAATAGAAGTTTTATAAGGTCCAACTTCTTTCCAGGAACCATATTGGCCATTTAAATATTCACGAATAAAATAAGAAGATTCTCGCTCATATTGAGGAAAATCAAAGGTTTTAAATTTAATTTTTAAATCAGTTAATTTTTTAATTAAAAGATTAAATTGCGTTGTTTTTCCGGACCCATCTATTCCTTCCAAAACAATTAATTTGCCTAATTTTTTCATAAAAAAAATTATAGCAGTAAAATATAAAAAATGGAAATTTATTAAATTAAATAAGAATTTTTAAAATTTTTATTTTAACTTAATCAACAATTTCAATTCCCATGCTGCGCGCAGTGCCTTCTACCATTTTCATTGCGGCATTAATATCAGCGGTATTTAAATCTGGCATTTTTCTTTCAGCAATTTTACGTACATCTTCTTTGGTTACTTTGCCAACTTTATTTTTTAAAATATCGCCTGATCCTTTTTCAATTCCAGCTGCTTTTTTAAGTAAAGCTGAAACTGGCGGAGTTTTTAATTTAAAAGTAAAACTGCGGTCAGCATAAATTGTAATTTCAGCTGGAATAATATCGCCAGCCATAGATTGAGTAGCATCATTAAATTGCTTGCAAAATTCAGCAATATTTACTCCGTGTTGGCCCAAAGCTGGTCCAATTGGCGGCGCAGGATTTGCTTGTCCAGCTGGAATTTGAAGTTTTAAAATTGTTTTTATTTCTTTAGCCATAGTTTTATTTTTATATTATTTTTTTATAAAAATCAAATTTATATTATTTTTTTAACTTGTAAAGAATCTAAATCAATTGCAGTTTCTCTTCCAAAAATTTGCACCAAGACCTTAATTCTCCCCCGCTCTTCATCAACTTCAGCAATTTTACCCTCATAATCCTTAAATGGGCCATCAATAATTTTTACTAAATCATCAACTTTTAAGCTAACTTTATATTTAGTTTCATCATGACCCATTCTTTTAAATAAATCGTTAACTTCTTCTGGAGATAAAGGATTGGGTTTGGTTGGATCAGCTCCAACAAAACCAGTAACGCGGGGCGTGTTTCGGACCACATACCAGGAATCTTCAGTTAAAATCATATCTACCAAAACATATCCCGGATAAATTTTTTCCTCAACAACATATCTTTTTCCGCCGCGAATTTGAATCTTTTTTTCTTTTGGAACTAAAACATTAAAGATTTTATCCTCCATCCCCAAAGATTCAATTCTTTGTTTTAAATAACGAACTACTGCTTCTTCATAGCCAGAATAAGTATGAATGGCATACCAACTTCTGGTTTTATTTTCAAATTGTTTATCTAATTTTTGATTTTGCTCTTGAGCCATAATTTTAAATATAAATTATCCTAAAATAAACTTTTTTAAAAGAAAAATAAAAATATTATCAAATAAAGCCAAAAACAAAGATAAGGCAATTGAAAAACCAATAACAATCAGAGTTAATTTCCACCCTTCTTTTTTGCTTGGCCAATTAATATGCCTAAATTCAGTTTTAGTTTCCTCAAAAAATTTCCTAATATTCATTTTATAATCATATCAAAAATAAAATAAAAAATCAATCTTTGTATGGATTGAGGTTGAAAATTTAAATTAATAAAGATTGTTATTTTTAAATAGGTTTAAGAATATTTTTAAATATTATTTAGTTTCTATATGAAGATCACCATTGTATCCAAAAAGCATAACAAGTTTTTTACTCAGTTTAACAATCATATTTGCACTTAAATTAGATTCCACATAAATTCCTGATTTTTTTATTTCAATTGGATACTTTAATTGATTTTTATCTTTCGAAAAATAAGAACGTCTTTTACCTTTAATTTGATACACTTTTTGCTCAAAATTACTTTGATAATTAGTATATAAAAAATTACATATTTCAATAAGCATATTTATCCAATGTCTAATCTTTATTTTTTTATTATTAATTACAAAAGATATTGGTTGTTTTCCTGTATAGTCATCAACTAAATATCCATTAATCTTTTCAATTTTATTTTTTCTTTCAATAATTCGATCATTCTGATTGCTAAATAAATTAATTAATAATTGACTTTTATTATTATAAATAAATTCAGCAATAATTTGTTTATCTGTAGCTCGATATCCACATATTTTTTCATTAGTATCATTTAGTAATTCTATTAACAACTCATTAGGTTCTTGTATTAACTTATTCCATGCATGCGGCAAAGATTTTTTTATAACATTAATTCGTTGATTGCTTTGATACATATTTTCAGCAATTTCAATATTTTTTTTAGAAACAACACTTTCTTTAGAAAGAAAATTTATGATGTTGTTTATTATTTCATCTTCTTTTTGATTTAAAAAATCTATAGAAAAAAACTTTCTTTGTTCCCAGCTCCCAGACTTTAATGGCAAATAAAACCACCAAGCAATACCATTAGTTAAAATTGCCATTTCTATACCTTCTTCAAATGCGTAATCCAACAACTGTTGTTGATGATTTTCAAGATCTTCATTTATTTTTTTTGCCTCAATAAAAACTAGATTTTGTTGATTTTGTCTAAGACAATAGTCAACTCTTTTTGAACCAATAACATATTCTGGCCAAACTTCTTCATTATTAAAAACATCCCAACCTAATATATTTAATAATTTTAAAATAATTGATGTTTTTGTTACATCTTCATTAAAATCAAAAAATGTTTTATTTTTTAAATTGTTGATAAATCGAAGTAGTTGTTCTCTCATATTATTTAATTTATTCTATCAAAAAATAAGTTAAAATAAAATTTCATTTTTATCACCTTGTTTTCCATAAAACAAAAAATAAATTTTTTAAAATTTGGCGGAAGGGGTGGGATTTGAACCCACGGGCCCCCTTACGAGGGCACGGTTTAGCAAACCGTTCCGTTAACCACTCCGGCACCCTTCCTTGACTTATAATAATTTTAACTAAAATAATTTATAAAATCAATTTATAAAATTATAATATTATGAAAAAACGCTAAAAAACTTGTATTTATCAACTAATTTTGATAAGGTTTAATACAATGAGCCAAATACAAAAAAACAATTTAATAGAAAGACCGCCTATTGTTGCAGTTTTAGGCCATGTTGATCATGGCAAAACTTCGCTTTTGGATTATATTCGTAAAACCAATGTAGTTAGCCGCGAAGCCGGCGGAATTACTCAATCTATTGGCGCTTATGAAATTACTCATAACAATAAAAAAATAACTTTTATTGACACACCCGGACACGAAGCCTTTATTCAAATGCGATCGCGCGGAGCGCAAGTTGCGGATTTAGCTATTTTAGTTGTGGCTGCTGATGATGGCGTTAAACCCCAAACCGAAGAATCAATTAAAATTTTAAATGAAACTAATACTCAATTTATTGTAGCTATAACTAAAATTGATAAACCTAATGCTAATCTTGAAAAAACAAAAAATGATTTAATGGCCGCTGGAGTACTTTTAGAAGGTTATGGCGGAAAAATAAGCTGGCAAGCAGTTTCTTCAAAAACCGGCGAAGGAATTAATGAACTATTGGATTTAATTTTATTAACAGCTGAATTAGAAGAATTAAAATATAATCCGAATGAAATTGGAAGCGGCGTTATTTTAGAAACACATCACGATTCTAAACGTGGAATAACAGTTACTGTAATTATTAAAAATGGAAAAGTAAAACGAGGTGATCCAATTTCAACCCCAACTTCTTTTGGAAAAATAAAAATTTTAGAAGATTTTCAAGGCAAAGCAGTTAATGAACTTTTTCCTTCTTCGCCAGCTAGAATTATTGGCTTTGAAAATTTACCAAAAATTGGCGAAGAATTTGTTTGCCAAATTCAAAATATAGTAAAAAATGAAGATAAGGATAAAAATAAAGAAAACCAAAATTTAAATGATTTTAAAAACTCCCAAAAATCATTAAATTTAATATTAAAAGCCAGAGATTTTGGTTCTTTAGAAGCTTTAAGCCAAATTATTAAAAATCTACAAACTAATATTCCAATTAAAATTGTAAATGAATCTATTGGCGATATTTTTGATGGCGATGCTAAATTAGCTGAAGCCACAAATTCAAAAATTGTTGCTTTTAATTCTAAAATTCAAAAATCAGCTGAAAATTTAATTCGTTCTAAAAATATTGAAGTTATAAGCTCAGAAATAATTTATGAATTAATTCAAGCCATTGAAGCTAAAATTAAAGAAA
>JBMFRD010000019.1:0-5192 GCA_049968295.1 Minisyncoccia bacterium | reverse complement strand
TTTTAGAGGTTTTAGCTGTATTTAATAATAAAAATTTAGACAAACAAATTATTGGCGGAAAAGTTATTTTTAAAATATTTAAAAATAAATCAAAATTTGAAATTGAAAGAAATAATGAAATTATCGGAACCGGATTTGTTATTAACTTACAATCAAATAAAAAAGATGTAAATGAGGTTTTAGAAAATAACGAAGCTGGTCTAATGGTAAAATCAGAAATTAAAATTAATCCGGGCGATAAACTAATAATTAAATAAATGAGACAATATCGCAACTTAAAAATGGCAAGCTTAATTCAAAATGAATTAGGAATGTTAATTTTGCGCGAATTTGAATTTCCAGCACTAATTACAATTACTAATTTAAAAATAGATTCTGAATTTAAAACGGCAACAGCTAAAATTAAAATTATATTTAAAGATATAAAAACACCCAAAAACAAAGAACTGCAAATTTTAAAAGAATTAAACCAAAACAAAGAAAAATTTTTTAAGATTTTGTTAAAAAAATTAAATTTAAAACCATTGCCTAAAATTCAGTTTGAATTAGATAAATAATTTAATATATTTTAGTAATTTTAATGAATATAATTTAATTAAATAGAAACTCCAATTCTTTTTCTAATCTTTGTGCCAGAAGCCTTTCTAATCCAATAAAGCTTAGATTTTTTAACTCTTTTTGGCAAAGCAATGATTTCAATCCTTGAAATTGATGGCGAATAAATTGGAAAAACTTTTTCAACTCCAACTCCAGAAATAATTCCTCTAACCGTAAAAGTTGCTCCGGGCTCAGAGCCGTGTTTACGAGCAATAACTATTCCCTCAAATGGAGAAAGAGGTTCTTTATTTAAAGTGGAATAAATTTTAACTTTTGTTCCTACTTTTATTTTTGAAATTAAATCTTTGCTAATCATTTTAATGTTTTTATTTTTGGACTAATTCTTTAACCTTTGACACTAAATCATCAATTGATGTTCTAACTTTGACATAATATTCTATTACTCCCAACGTCTTTGCTTTACTAACATCACTTTCCTGACCTAAATTACTTATAACTACTACCGGGATTGAGGCATATTGCGGATCTTGTCTTAAATTTTCTAAAAATTCAAAACCACTCATATTTGGCATAATTAAATCTAAAAGGATTAAATTCGGAATTTCCTGCTTTAATAAATTTAAAGCTTCTTTACCGTCAAAAGCCTGATAAACAGTTATACCTTCTCTTTCTAATCTTCCTTTTAAAACTAAAGAAAGAAATTTATCGTCTTCTACAATTAAAATTTTTGGCGAGTCTTCCATAACTTTAATATTATCATATTATTTTTAAATATACAAAACTATTTTCAATTAAAAAAGTTTTTTAGTTGTCCCGGAAGTAAACGTTTAAAATTTAAAATATCACTAATTATTATTTGCCCGACCAGCAAATCAATAATTAGCTGGTAAATTATAAAAAATTTACCATTTTAAATTTTTAACGTTTACTTATTTTAATTGTTCCACGCACAGCTTCCGCTACGCGTGCCTTGTTATGACTTACTCCATGTCACTGGACTTACCCTAATCCCGCAAAAGCAGGACTTTGGATAAACCCAGCTCCCCTGAGTTGACAGGCGGTGAGTACAGGACCCGAGAACGTATTCACCGCGGCGTGCTGATCCGCGATTACTAGCGATTCCGGCTTCACGAGGGCGGGTTGCAGCCCTCGATCTGAACTGGGGGATTGTTTAAGCGATTAGCTCCCCCTTACGGGTTCGCAACGCGTTGTCAATCCCATTGTAACATGAGTGTAGCCCAGGGCGTCAGAGGGCCATGCGGATTTGACGTCATCCTCTCCTTCCTCCCCCGTTAGATAATCTAATTTAAAACATATTTTATTACCATTTTATTTAATAATAAAAAAATAAAATGGCTTAGGTTATCTAACGGGGGCAGTTTTGCCTGACACATAAAACAGGCAATGAGGGTTGCGCTCGTTTCCCCAATTAAGGGAACGCCTCACGGCACGAGCTGACGACAACCATGCAGCACCTGTGCTTGCAGTCCTATTAAAAATAGGAGGTCTATCATTTCTGATAGATTTCTACAAGCATTTCAAGCCCTGGTAAGGTTTTTCGTTTACCATCGAATTAAACCTCATGTTCCACCGCTTGTGCGGGTCCCCGTCTATTCCTTTGAGTTTTAGCCTTGCGGCCGTACTTCCCAGGCGGCCCGCTTAACGCGTTAGCTTCGCCACTCCGAGGGTCGATACTCGAAATAGCTAGCGGGCATCGTTTAGGGCGTGGACTACAAGGGTATCTAATCCTTTTTGCTCCCCACGCTTTCGCGTCTCAGGGTCAGGAAAGTCCCAGTGCCTTGCCTTCGCCTTTGGTGTTCCGCATGATATCAACGGATTTCACCCCTACACCATGCGTTCCTAGCACCTCTAACTTCCTCTAGCCTTGCCGTATCTTATGCAGCCTTACTGTTGGGCAGTAAGATTTAACATAAGACGCGCAAAACCCCCTACACGCGCTTTACGCCCAATAAATCCGGATAACGCTTGAGGTCTACGTTTTACCGCGGGTGCTGGCACGTAGTTACCAACCTCTTTCCGTTAAGCGCTCAATCCCAAGATGGGACTTGCATCTTAACTACCGCAGTTTACACCCCAAAGGGCTTCATCCTGCACGCGGCGTCGCTCCATCAGGCTTTCGCCCATTGTGGAATATTCTCGACTGCTGCCACCCGTAGGTGTACGAGCCGTGTCTCAGTCTCGTCGTCGGGGAACAGGCTCTCACCCCCCCTACCCGTCATAGCCTTGGTAAGCCATTACCTTACCAACTAGCTGATGGGACCTAGGCCGCTCCCAAAGCGCTTATCTTACGATAAGCTTTACCCTTGCGGGACTATCAGGTATTACCTCCGATTTCTCGGAGCTATCCCTGTCTTTGGGGTACGTTCCAAGGTATTACTGACTCGTTTGCCGCTCCCAGCATCACTTTTTGGACCTAAAGAAGTGAATTTATAATTCTTTTCAATAATTCTTGTTTGGCTCGACCATATTGTTTTAATCTTTTTTCTCTTAATTCTGCGTCTTTCTTGTTTCTATAAATTTCGCTGTAAACTAAAATCCACTTTCCATTTTTTCTTTTTGTGCTCCAATTTTTTCCTTAATTATGCTCAATTAATCTTTGCTTTATATTATTAGTAATTCCTATATAAATTTGTTTGGTAAAGCTATGTTGAATAATATAAAGAAACCACATTGTTTCTATTTTATCATTTTTTTCTTAAGACCCAAAAAGTGATGCTGGGCGCACGACTTGCATGCCTTATCCACGCCGCCAGCGTTCATCCTGGACCAGGATCAAATCCTCTTTAAAAACGTTATTTATAAAATAACGTTTAAGCGCATATTTTATTTTAGCCAAAAATATGCAAAAAGGCTGGGACAACTAAAAAACTTTTCTAATATCCTTATTAAATTTTCAAACAACATTAAAAAGAATCCTTTTTAGGATTCTAATTTATTATATTCAAACAAATTAACAAGTCAAGAGATGTAAATAATAATATTTATTATATTTTTTTATTTTTTCTCAAAAATAAAACTGAATAAAATATAAGCAATGCTAAATAATTTATGGTCATAAACCAAGGGTTTCCCCACGAAATTCCATTTACTTTAAAATTTGAAACTGGCCACAAAAATGGCGTAGGATAAAATTGATAAGAGTGACTAAAAATATCAATTAAAATATGCAATGGCCATCCAAATAAAGCAAAATAAATTTTTCTTTTAATTAAATAAATTATTAAAAAAACAATTCCAAAAATTATTAAACTATGACTTAAATTATATAAACCATAAGTTAGCTGATTAATAAATAAATGATTATGAGAAAATGGCTCAATTTCAGATGGATGCAAAAAAACTTTATTAAAAATTGACCAAATAAAAATTGGAGTAAAAGCAAATAAATCCGGAAAAATTCCAAAAAATATTGACCAAAATCTTGAAATTTTTTTATTTGTTTTTTTTACCAAATAATCTCGACCTAAATTTGTCCATAAACTATGAGCTAAAATATCCATAGGTTTAATTTTCTTTTCTTAAATGCGCCCCAATTACTAAAGCCAAAGAAATAATAACTAAATTTTTAATAATATATTGACCCTCTAAACTTGGAACTAAAAATTTATACCAAGTTATTTCGGGTAAAATTATTAATGGCATAAAAGTAGTAATCATATGAATGCCTAAAAGCAAAATAGCCAGCCTTTCTATTTTGGGCATAATAAAAGTTAAACCAATCAGCATCTCAAATAATCCAAAAAAAATAATAAAAAAATCAAAATTTATAAAATTTATAGTTTTAGAGGCTAAAGCTTCAACCAAAGGCGTTGCCGGGCTTAAATTTAAAACTTTTAATAAACCAAAGTAAAAAAATACAATAAATAAAGAAATTCTTGCAAGCCACGGCCAAATTTTTTGTAAAATTAAAATAATTTTTTCATCAATGAATTTAAACATTTAAAAATTATAAATTAAAATTATAAATTAATCAATTTAAATTTCAGCTTAAATTTCAGCGCTGTTGCGCAGCAAAAATAAATCAATTAACCAGTCAACAAAAGTTTTAATTTTATTACGCCAAGAAATCATTTTAAATAAATAAACCATTCTCCATAAAATCCAAACCCAAAATCCGGAAATTGTAAAATTATAAATTTGACCAATAGCATATAATTTTCCTAAAGAAACTAAATAACCCGATGGCTTAAATTCAAATTCTTTTAAAGATTTATTTTTAATTAAGTTTTTAATATTTAAAGCTACATTTCGAGCTTCTAAAACCGCGGATTGAGCAAGTTGTGGAGCTAAAATATTATTTTTATCTAAAATATAAGCACAATCTCCAATTGCAAAGACATTAAAATAATTTTTAATTTGCAAAAATTTGTTGACTATGATTCTTTCTTTTTCATAAAAAACATCGCCTAATATTTTAGGTAAATTTGGTTTTACGCCCGCAGTCCAAATAACAGTTGAAGTATTAATTTTTTGATTATTGTCTAATAAAATAAAATTTTTAGATATTTCTTTTGCTGAAGATTTAAAAATTATTTTTATGTTATTTTTTAATAAATAATTTAAAGCTTTTTTTCTTAGATTCGGATGAAATTGATGAATTAATTCCTCGTTTC
>JBMFRD010000018.1:2517-11752 GCA_049968295.1 Minisyncoccia bacterium | reverse complement strand
GATCAGGGATTAATAAATCGAGCTGCAATTAATTACCCCTCTAACCCTGAAGATTTTATAAATAAAAAAATTAATAATTAAAATAAAGATAAATGATTAAATTTTTTGACGCTCATACTCATATTCAATTTAATGCTTTTTCTTTTGATTGGCAGGAGGTTTTGGGACGGGCAATTGAAAATAATATTGGTTTAATTAATGTTGGTACTCAAAAATTAACTTCGCAAAAAGCAATTGATTTGGCTTATGAATATGAAAAAATAAATCCACATTCTAAAGGAATGATTTATGCTGCAGTTGGTTTACATCCAATTCATACTTTTGAATCTTATTATGATGAAAATGAACTTGGAGCGCCATCTTCAAATAATAATGAAAAATATAGTTTTAAAAGCCGGGCTGAAGAATTTGATTATAATTTTTATAAAAATTTAGCCAAAGACAATAAAGTTTTAGCTATTGGCGAATGTGGCTTGGATTATTTTCGGATAGAAAGCAACGAGCAAAAAGAAAAACAAATTGAAGCTTTTGAACAGCAAATTTTATTAGCTTATGAAGTTAAAAAACCTTTAATGATTCATTGCCGTAAGTCTTATAACGATTTAATTAATATTTTAAAGAATAATCAAAATAATTTAAATTCTTTGCCGGGCATAGTTCATTTTTTTTCAGGAACAAAAGAAGACGCAAGAAATTTATTGAATTTGGGATTTTATTTTACTTTTGGCGGAGTAATTACTTTTAGTCGCGATTATGATGAAGTTATAAAATTTATTCCTAATGATAAAATTTTATCTGAAACTGATGCGCCGTATGTTAGTCCGGCTCCTTATCGCGGCAAAAGAAATGAACCGCTTTATGTTTTAGAAGTAATTAAAAAATTAGCTGAAATAAAAAATCAAAAATTTGAGGAATTTAATTTTCAAATTTTAAAAAATATTAAAACTTTATTTAAACAAGTTGAGGTCTAATAAAAAGCGCTTTAGTTATGTTGTTGCAAATTTAAAGCATAGGAGGAGGTAGTTTTACATTCGCTTCGCTCAAAAAACTTAAAACTAAAAGCGAAAAAGGAAAAAAGAATTAGGAATTAGGAATTTTATTAACGCTAATGTAAGATTGCTTCGTCGCCCTGATAAATCGGGGTTCTTCGCAATGACAAATAAAAACGTAAAAAGAAAAGCGTAAAACGCAAAAGGCAAAAGAATAAAAGCGTAAAATTTAAAACGTAAAGCGCAAAGCAATAAAAAAGAATCTAGAAAGTAGAAAATAGAATCTAGAATCTAGAATTTATATTTAAATTAAAAATTCAAAATATTTCTTCTGCATTTTGCATTTTTATTGTTTTGCCTTTTTCTTTTTTCATTTTTAATTTTTGTTGTTATTGCGAATGCACAATTTTACTTTAGTTTTTAAATTATTATTTATTTGTTAATTTTTAAAATTTTTTATACTATAATTTTATGCTTGATAAAAAATTTGAATTAATTTCAAAATTTAAACCAGCTGGAGATCAGCCCAAAGCTATTAAACAATTAGTTCAAAGATTAAAATTTGGCTGCAAACATTCAGTTTTATTAGGCGTTACTGGTTCAGGTAAAACTTTTACTATTGCTAATGTTATTTTTGAAGTTCAAAAACCAACTTTAGTTATTGCTCATAACAAAACTTTAGCCGCGCAATTATGCAATGAGTTGCGTGAATTTTTTCCTAATAATTCTGTAAATTATTTTGTTTCTTATTATGATTATTATCAGCCTGAAGCTTATTTGCCGCAAACTGATACTTATATTGATAAAGAAGCTTTAATTAATGATGAAATTGATAGATTACGACATGCGGCTACTACGGCTCTTTTAACTCGTCGGGATGTTATTATTGTGGCTAGTGTTTCTTGTATTTATGGACTTGGCGCGCCAGAAGTTTATGCTCAAAATATTTTACATTTTGCGGTTGGTCAAAAAATTAATCGTAAAGAATTAGTTCATAAATTAGTAAATTTACAATATACTCGCACCAATTCTGATTTAAAAAGAGGAACTTTTCGTTTAAGAGGGGATAGTTGGGAAATTATGCCGCCAGATCGGGAAATTATTTATAATTTTGAATTAGAAAATGATAAAATCGTTCAAATTTACGAAATTAATCCAGCTGAAGGTTTACATATTAACACTCCAACCTTATCTGAAATTTATATTTCTCCGGCCAAACATTTTATTACAGAATTTCCGGAAAGAGAAAGAGCAATTAAAGCCATTGAAGAAGAATTAAAACAAAGATTAAAATTTTTTGAATCACAGAAAAAATATTTAGAAGCAGAAAGATTGGAACGGCGAACTAAATTTGATATAGCTATGATGCGTGAAGTTGGTTATTGTCATGGCATTGAAAATTATTCCCGGCATTTATCTGGTCGCGCTCCAGGCCAGCCTCCGGAAACATTATTAGATTATTTTCCTTCTGATTTTTTAACTGTAATTGATGAATCACATGTTACTATTCCTCAAATTAGAGGAATGTATGCTGGTGATGCTTCGCGCAAAAAAACATTAATTGAATATGGATTTAGATTGCCTTCAGCTTTAGATAATCGGCCTTTAAAATTTAACGAATTTGAAGAAAGGATAAATCAGGTTATTTATATGTCAGCTACGCCAGCTGAATATGAAAAAGAAAAAGCTTTAAGTTGTTGTAATGAAAAGAAAATTCCTTCGGGCATAGTTGAACAAATTATTAGACCTACTGGATTAGTTGATCCTAAAATTATTGTTCGTCCGGTTTTTGGGCAAATTGATGATTTAATTTTAAGAATTGAAAAAAAGGTTAAAAACAAAGAAAGAGTTTTGGTTACAACTTTAACTAAAAAGATGGCTGAAAACTTATCAGCTTATTTGGAAGAAAAAGGTTTTAAAGTAAATTATATTCATAGCGAAGTTAAAACTATTGATCGGATTAAAATTTTAACTGATTTAAGAAAAGGAGTTTTTGATGTGTTAGTTGGAGTAAATTTATTGCGTGAGGGTTTGGATTTGCCAGAAGTTTCTTTGGTGGCAATTTTAGATGCAGACAAAGAAGGATTTTTACGTAGTGAAACCTCTTTAATTCAAATTATTGGTCGGGCAGCGCGAAATATAAACAGCGAAGTAGTAATTTATGCTGATAATATTACTGGCTCTATTGAAAGAGCCATAAAAGAAACTGAACGACGACGTAAAATTCAATTAGCTTACAATAAAAAACATAATATTACCCCAAAAACCATTATTAAAGAAATTAAAGATATTTTGCCGGAAACAGAAAAAATATTAAATTTAGAATTAAAGGTTTTGCCAAAATCTAAAACCAAAATTAAAGAATTAATTGCTCAAAAAGAAAAAGAAATGAAAGCAGCAGCTAAAAATTTAGATTTTGAATTAGCCGCTATTTTAAGAGACGAAATTAGAGAATTATCTAAAAAAATAAAGTAAATAAATATTTAAATTTGATACATCTTTACTTTTTTTAAATTTTAATTTAAATTATTAGTATGGCTAAATCAAAACATTCTGAAAATTTAATTAGTTTGAAATGCAGCGTATGCAATCGCCGTAATTATTATACTCATAAAAATAAGAAAAAAGTTGAACGAAAAATATCTTTAAATAAATATTGCAAATGGTGCAGGAAACATACTGTTCATAAAGAAACAAAAATTACCGCAAAGTAAATATTTATAATTTTATTTGGTAATTTAAAATTTAATTTAAGGGGGCTATAGTTCAATGGCAGAATATCGGTCTCCAAAACCGATGATTCCCGTTCAAGTCGGGATGGCCCCGCAATTTTTTTATAAATTTATTTTTTTAAATTCTCAATTTTAATCTTGAATAATTTCTTTATTTGTTGTATAATATTTTTGTTTGGCAGTTTAGGTAGTTACTCCGTTTTTACGGAGAGGAAAGTCCGGACGCCCTCCTTAGTGATAAGGATAAAACGTATCCGCTAACAGCGGACCGCCGTAAGGCGAGAGGTGCGAACAGAGACGTTAAAACCCGAAAGGGTTTTAACATCCTAATTTTTAGGATGAGTCCTTAGAGCAATCTAAGGGGTGAAACGGCTAAATCCTTACGGGGCGCAAGGCCGTGCCTTAAATTATTTAAGGAGTGCCGCTTGAGCCTGCGAGCAATCAAAGGCCTAGATAAATTACTACCGCTCCATTTTTGGAGAACAGAATCCGGCTTATTAACTGCCAAACTTTTTATTTTTTTAAATTATTCAATTCTTGATTGACCAATTTATCAGCTTCAAAATTTTTTTCCCGGGGAATATAATTAAAAAAAACTTTTTTAAAATCCATTTTTAAATTCCAAATTTCAATAAACAAAGGAAAAAGATGCGGTTCTTTTATTTTGTATTGAGCATTAAGTTGTTTGCAAACTAATTCTGAATCCATCTTAATTTCAATTTCAGTTTTTTTGGCTTTTAATTTACCAATTAATTGCTTTGCTTTTTTTAAAGCAAAAATTATTGCTTCATATTCAGCTTCATTATTAGTTTTAATTCCTAAATATTTTGAATATTTTTTATTACCAATTATTACGCCAATAGCAGCTGGTCCGGGATTGCCGCGCGCTCCGCCATCAGTATAAATTACAATTTTTTCATTGTCATTAAACAAATTCATTTTTTGTTTAAAAAATTTATTATTTTTAAAATAGCGGTTTCAGCTTCTTTTTTTGTTTTAAATTCTGCGCCGCCAACGTTTTTATGTCCACCGCCGCCAAAATTTTTTCTTAAAAATTTTCCAATATGAATTTTATTTTTATTTTTTTTCCAAGGATTTGCTCCTAAGGTTAAAATGTATAATTTCTTTTTTCTTAAAATTAAATTGTAATTAATATTTGGCAAAAAATAAAAAGGCGCATATCTTAAACTTCCTTTAATTTTGGTTTTATCAATAAAAGCAATTTTTTGATTATAAATTTTTAAATTTTTATAATAAATTTTTAATAAATCAATTCGTCGTTTTTTTTCCTGAATTATAAATTTTTTAATTTTTTTTAAATTAGAAATTTGTTTTAAAGAATAATAAGGCAAGGATTTAATTAACCACAGCGGAGTTTTTTTAGATTGATCAATAAAAGCATCAATTTGCAACGCTGGTTCTTTTAAAAAAATAGTTTGGCTGGCTGATTTGTAATTTGCGCCATCAATAACATCTAACCATTGGCTTAAATTTTTGATATATTTTGATGGTTTATAATTAAAATATTTTTTTAATTTTTCAATGATTAATGTGCAGCAAGATTTATATTTGGGATTAAAATGATGATAGGCGCTTGGTTTAAATTTTTTTTGCCATTCTTTTTTAATAAAAGTAGTTTCATGATGATCAAACCAAAAATTAGATAGGGGATGATAATAAAAATCTACAATTATGGGATTGGGTTTAAATTTAAAATTTTCCCATTTATTTTTTAAATCATAATTAACTGGATTAAAACTTTTTATTTTAGAATTATTTTTAGTTAAAAAATCATAAATTACGGCAGCGGAAGCAAAGCCGTCAAAATCATAATGAAAATAAATATTGTATTCTTTTTTTAATTCATTCATTGTTTTAAAGCTTCAATTCCGGGCAATTTGTATCCGGCTAAAAATTCAAGCATTGCTCCGCCACCAGTAGAAATAAAACTTATCTTTTTTTCTAATTTATGTTTTTTTAAAAACATAATAGTTTCTCCGCCGCCAATAACTGAAAAAGCTTTTTTATTATTGGCTACTGCTTTTAAGATAGATAAAGTACCATAACTAAATTTTTTATTTTCAATCATTCCTAATGGTCCGCTCCAAATTATAGTTTTAGCCTTTTTTATTTTTTGTTGAAACAAATTAATAGTTTTTGGTCCAATATCTAAAATTTGACGATTATAAATTACCGAATCAATTGGCAAAATTATATTTTTATATTTTAAAAATTTTTTAAATTGATTTAATATTTTTTCATCTTGTTCATAAAGCGAATTATAAATGTTTTTACCCTTTAAAAACAACATTGTGTTTGCGGATCCGCCGCCAATTAAAATATAATTAGCTTTATTTATAAAATTTTTAATTACTGCAATTTTATCTTTAGCTTTTGCTCCGCCAATAATTAAAATTAATGGTTTAGTTGATTTTTTTAAAACTTGATTTAAATATAAAATTTCTTTTTCTAATTCTAAACCAGCATAGCTTGGTAAAAATTTTGGAATTTGAGTAATAGAGGTTTGGATGCGATGCGAAACCGCAAAAGCATCGTTTACAAAATAATGTCCTAAATCTGCTATTTTTTTGCCAAGTTTTGGGTCATTTAAATACTCTTCTTTTAAAAATCTAATATTTTCTAAAATAAATATTGATTTTTTAGGTGCGGCCTGAATTTGATTTTTTATTTTTTTAAAATCAAAATGCGATATAAAATTAATTTTAGTTTTTAATTTTTTTTCCAAATATTTTGCGTCATTTTTTAAACTTAAATTTTTATCAAAACCATTTGGCCGGCCGCGATGACTAATAATTAAAATTTTATCAGCATATTTTTTTAAAAATTTTATAGTTGGCAATACGGTATTTATTCGCCATTCATCTTTAGTATTAAAATCTAATCTTAATATTGCTGTGCCTTTTAATTGTAAATGATTAGTTTTGCTTAAAAATTTAATCATTATTAAAATTATTAAATATTAAAGATTAAAAATCAAATTATTCTTTAAATTATTGCGCATATTTTTTTTAGATGGTATTATTAAAGTAAGGTCGAAAAATTAATAAAATTAAACAATATGAAAATTTTTGATTTTTATTTAAAAGCTTTAAAAAATTATTTTGTTATTGAAGGTCGGGCAACTAGAGCAGAATTTTGGTATTTTGTTTTAGTTAGTATTATAATTTCTATTTTGTTAAATTTACTTGGCGGATTAGGATTTATTTTTAGTTTATTAAATTTATTATATGGTTTATTTATTCTTATTCCGGCAACCACCGTTGAAATAAGAAGATTGCATGATATTGGTAAAAGCGGTTGGATGATTTTAATTGGCTTAATACCTTTAATTGGTTGGGTTTGGATAATTTATTTATTAGCTAAAGATGGTGATCCCGGGGAAAATAAATATGGGCCAAATCCAAAAGAACAAGTCCAAGCTTCAACTCCCATTGCTTAAAAATTATCTTTTCTAATATGATTTAAAATAAATTTTTCATCATAAAAAACTTTTTTGCCGGGGTTAAAAATATTTTCCGGGTCAAGAATAGTTTTTATTTCTTCAAAAATTTTAATAATTTTTTCATTATACATCATTTTTAAATATGGAGTTCGAATTAAGCCATCATTATGCTCACCGCTTAAAGAACCGTTAAATTGAATAATTATTTTATATACTTCTTCCATTATTATTGGAATTAATTTTCGTGTTTCTTCATCTCTTAAATCAGCTAAAGGAATAATATGAAAATTGCCATTACCCGGATGACCAGCAATAGTATAAATAAATTTATCTTTATGTTTTTCTAAAATAGCATTTACTTTAGGCAAAACTTCGGGTAAATCTTTTGGCAAAACAACAAAATCATCAATAAAAGGAATTGCGGTTTTATTTTTAATTGCGCCATGCAAAAGTTTAAAACTATATCTTCTAATTGCCCAGTATTTTTTTGTTTCATTTTCATTATTAATAATCCGGGATTTAATTTTTAAAACGTTTAATTGATTTTTAATTTGGAGGGCATTGTTTTCAATTTCATTTAAATCATCGCCAGTTAGTTCAATTAATAAAATCATTTTTGGCATTCCGCCGCGCAAAACCATTAATAATTCCGGCAAAAAACTAAAAGCCAACGAAAAAATATTGGTGCCAACAATTTTAATTAATGAAAAGAAAAATTTAAAAGCAACATTTAAGGTTTTATCATCAAAAGATTCTAAACTTTCTGGATTAAATTTTAAAATTTCATTTACGATTTGCGGCATTACATTTAAGTTATTAATGAATGCTACAACTAATTTTGAATATTTAGTTTTAGGGATTAATTTTAATTTGGCTTCAGTAACAATACCCAAAGTGCCTTGGGCTCCCACAAATATTTGAGATAAATTAAATATTTTTTTATTTTTATCATAAACATTCCAAATATTATAACCAGTTGAATTTTTAGAAACGCGCGGCTTGGAATTTAAAATTAAATCATAATTACTATTAATTAAATTATAAATTTTTTTATAAATTTCTCCTTCAAAATTATTTTGAGCAATCTTTTCTTTTAATTCTTTTTCAGTTAAAGGCTTAAACTCGTATTCATTGCCATCAGCTAAAATTGCTTTTAAACTTAAAACATAATCTTCGGTCTTTCCGTATTTTAAAGTTTTTTCTCCGCCGGAATTATTTGAAATCATTCCGCCTAAAGCGCATAAATCGCGTGATGCTGGATAAGGAGGATAAAGTAAATTAAATTTTGAAATTTCTTTTTCAAAATCGCGAAAATAAACTCCAGGTTGAATGACAGCGTATTTTTCATTTGAGTTGATTTCTAAAATTTTATTGAAATGCTTTGTAAAATCCAAAATAATTGAAGTATTAAGCGGTCCGCCACTCATATCTGTGCCAGCTGATCTGGGAGTAATTGAAAGGCTTGAATTTGTTTTTTTGTTTTCTAAAACCCAATTAATAATATTTTGAATATCTTTTAAATTTTGAGGAGCAATAACAATTTCAGGTTTAATTTTAAAAATTGAATAATCTGAGCTGTATTTTTCTAGAGTTTTTTCATCAGTAAAAATTTCAGCAGTTAATTTTTCTTTTAAAAAATTAAAACTTAACATTGAAAAGATATAATGATTTTTTATTCTCTTAAGCGGCGCTTAATTTCTTCTTCGATAGAATTTTTATCCATTCCATATTTTAAGCGGGAATATTCTTTAATTTTTTGAATTTGTTCTTTATTGCCGCTGGACCAAGAAGTTTTTAAAATTTGAATATTAAATGGCTTTGAAGTTTGGCCATTAATTAAAATTTTTACATAAGCGTTTAAGTTATCAATATTAGTTAAATCATTAATATCAAAAACCGGTTCAAATTGTTTAACTAAAAATTCAGCGTCTTGAACCCCAACCCGAAAAACAATTTGGCTGCCAACATTGCCAAAAACTGAATCGCGAATTTTTTCAGTTAATTGGGCAATAAACTGGTGAGCAATAGTTAAACTTAAGCGATATTTTCTG
>JBMFRD010000018.1:0-1515 GCA_049968295.1 Minisyncoccia bacterium | reverse complement strand
CTTGCAATTTCTTCGCTGGACAAAATCATTTTTTGGCTGTCATTAAAATTTCTAAAAGTAAAATCATAAATAAGTTGAGTTGGTTTTTTGGGTTTTATAATTTTAAATTCATTTCGTCGCGGAGCATTAAATTGAGTAAAGCCGCTTAAAATTCCATCTAAAATATCATTAGCCGTAAACAAGGTTGGAGCTGAACTAACAATTCGTAAATTAACTTCAAAAAGCGGTTTGGATAATTTGGCTTCTAAGGCTTTAACTGCGTCTTCATCAATAATCATTTTTTCTTTTTGTTTTTGTTCTTCTGATTTTGGATTTAAAACTTCATTAAAATCTGACAAGCTAATATCTACTATTTTAGATCCTAATATTTTTTCCGGAGAATTGCCTTGTTTTAATAATTTTAATTTATTAATAATTGTTTTTTTAGATTTAGAATCAGCTGGTTTAACAATTAATTGCAAAGCCCCGCCTTCGCCAACTTCATTTATTTTTGAAAAACCACTAGCAATAGAATTCATAGTATCGGCTCCAATTTCCTGATAAGTTCTAATTGGCAAAGCAAAATTTTTATTTAAGCTAAGATATGCTGCGCTGACTGCGCCATTAGGATTAAAAATTGTATAATCATCGTAAATTCTTGTAAAATTTGCTCCGGGCCAAAGTCCTTGAATTTGTTTGGCAGCTAATTCGCTGTATTTTTTTGGAATAGATAAATAAAAATGAATTTCTTCGCCAACGTGCGGTACAGCAATTTCAAAAACAAAAGGTTCTTTAATTGCTGATAAATTACTTAATAATTGTTCAGTTAAATTTATTTCGCTTTTAAAATCTTTAGCCTCGCCTTCTTTTTTAGATGATTTAATTGGTATCTCAATTAAAAATAAAGCCATTTCAAGAGATTTTTTAAGTCTTATTTTTTTAATCAATCTGAAAACAAAATAAATTACCGTGCTAATTATTAAAATAAATAAAACAATTATTAAATACCACATTTTTTATAGTATATTTCTTTGTTTTAATTCATTATAAAGTTTGCCAGCCAAAGCATCATGAAAAGCATCTAAAACAGCAGGATTATTTGATTTTTCGGCCTGAATTAAAGCTTTTGTAATTCCTTCATTAAAAGCCATATGTAGTAAATATTCTATTTCTAATTGAATTTCAGGAGAAAAAGATTTAGCGTAAGATGGCAGGGGGCTGGTTGCGCTTTGATCATTTGGAGATTGTTTTTTAGCAACCGGAGTCATTGCGCTTAAAGATTTTTTTATTATTTCCTGCTCACTTAAATGATTAGTTTCAGCTTTAATTTTAATTCTCTTTACTTCTTCAGCTAATTTTTTAATATCGTTTTCAATGGCTTCATAATTTATTTGTGGTTCTTTTTTTGTTTCTTTTATTTCTTCTGACATATTATAATTATATAATATAGAAATTTTAAAGCAACAATATTTATGTAAAATCGTGCTAACCTTTTTGCTATTATCGTATTTGTCTGGGCTCGCGACTAAAAAAAGG